>CAZZKQ010000263.1:0-5401 GCA_964654875.1 uncultured Verrucomicrobiota bacterium
CAACCGACCGGGGCGGCCGGAATGGGAGACCAATGGCTCTTCTACCTCCGGGGGACCCACTACCTCTACCACCTCTACGAACAACCTGCGGGTCATCTGCACGGAGTCTACCTCGCCACTTCCAAGGATGGCGTCCACTTCAAGGAGGTGGGTCCCGTCGTCGAGAAACAGAAGGATGCCGACTGGCTGGGCTCCGGTTCCGTCTGGCGGGCAGGTGGCCGGTTTCTCATGAACTTCTCGGAGTCCCGCGCCCACCAATCGATCTCCTTCGCGGAGTCCGCGGACCTGGTCCATTGGAGACGCCTTGGCACGGAGTTCCAGAGCGATCCGGATCCGCGGTGGTATGAGGTCAATCGCTGGGATTGCATCTGGGCCCTGCCCCGTCGGGAGGGCGGGTTCTGGGGCTACCTCTCCGCCAACCCCTGGCGTCGCAGCGAGACCCATCCAGATGGTGTGACCTCCAGGTCCACAGGCATGCTGGAGTCGAGCGACGGTGTCCACTGGTCCGCCATCGCTCCCCCAGTCTTCGAGTGGGGTCAGACTCCGGAAATGGTCAATGTCGAGGTCGGCGCCGTCCGCCGCTTCCGGGACAAATACTACCTCCTGGCCCAGACCTGGGGACCCTATCCAGGAGGCGACTATCTCGGTGCCACAGGGCCCGGGGTCTACTCCTTCATCGGAGATTCCCCGAGGGGACCCTTCAGACCGGATGCAGGCGCGTTCCGATTTCTAGGGAACACCCGGACCCGATCCACCCACTTTGCCCGTTTCTACCAACTGCCCAACGAGGTCCTCGCCAACCATTTCCTCTTCACCCGCAGCCTCAAGGCATGGCTGGCGCCGTTGAAGAAGGTGATTGTGGACGACCACGGACATCTGCGCCTCGCCTATTGGCGCGGCAACGACTCGATGAAGGGGCGGCGTCTTCCTCTCGGATCCTCAGGCTTCCTTTCCATCGATGGGCTGGAGGGGTTCTCCACCCTTGCTCTCCCCGACCGGATGGATGCGTTCGAGGGCTTCATCCTCGAGGGATCCCTTCGTTTGCGGGTCCTCGGAAATCCTTCTGCCCGTTGTGGCCTCTACATCGAGGAGACCGGGGACTCTGGCACCGCACTCCTGATGGCCGCCGATGGATCTTCACAGCTCGGGACCCTCAAGTTGACCGGTCCGGTGACCTTCGAAGCGGATGATCGAGTCGATATCGGACTCACGGCCGATCGGGGCCAGTCCTTCCGGTTGCTCGTACGTCGGTACATGATGGAGTTCTACATCGGGGACCGACTTGTCCAATGCTACAGCCTCCCTGAACGAGGCACCGGCAGGGTGGGAATGGTGGTGCAGGGCGGGACGATGGAGATGCGTCACCTCAAGGCGTGGCGGATGGCCTTCCCTGAGCCATCCCCAACGCCAAACCTCCCCGGCCTATGATCCGTTCAACCCGATCCCCACTCCCTCAAACGGTATGGTGGCCTGTCCCGAGCGTTCTCCGGAGACCCTCGTGGCTGGCCCCGCTTTTCGCCCTTGGCCTGGTTCTTGTCGGCCGCACCGCCACACCAGCGTTGATTCCCCCCGAAACCCCGACCTTCCCAAATAACCCACCAGCCTCCTGGCTGACCTATCACCTCGCACATCCTGGCTGGACCGCTCCGGGGGACCCGAACGGGGCCTTCTTCTGGAAAGGTCGCTATCATCTCCACTACATCTATGAGGGGCGCGATGGAGTTTCCTGGGCCCACGTGTCGAGCCGGGACCTGGTCCACTGGAAATGGCATCCGACGACACTGACGCCAGCCACGATGGGGCACGGGCTGTTCAGCGGGACGGGATTCCTGACCCGCGAAGGTCGACCAGCCATCATCTATCACGGCGAGGGATCCGGTCGAAACCAGATCGCCTTTGCGGAGGATGATCTCCTCGAGCGGTGGTCAAAGCCGGTCCCGGTCGACCCGCACACGGCCTCAGGCAACCTCCCCGGGATGCGGCATTGGGATCCCGACTGCTGGTTGGACCAGGGTGTCTACCATGCGATTTCCGGCGGGAAGGATCCCCATTTGATGACCTCGACGGATCTTCGCCGTTGGAACTATGTCGGTCGCCTGCTCCACGACCAGATACCCCCGCTGGAGGTGCCCCGCGACGAGGACATCTCCTGCCCGAACATGTTTCGTCTGGGGGATCGGTGGATGCTCCTGTGTCTGAGCCACTGGATCGGGAGTCGCTACTACCTGGGTCATTTCAAGGACGGGCGGTTTCTGCCGGATTCGCACGGTCGCTTGAATTGGATGTGTGCCTTCCAAGGCGGCGATGAGGATGCTGACCTTTTCGCCCCCGAGAGCCTCCAGACCCCTGACGGGCGTCGGGTGATGTGGGCGTGGTCCCGGGTGAAACACCGTCTCCAGGGCATTCCCATGCAAGGGAGTGTCCAATGCCTTCCGCGGGAACTGAGCCTGCCCGCCGACGGGGTGCTCCGGATCCGGCCGCTTCGTGAACTCGAGCGTCTTCGCTTCGACTCGCGTCGGGAACGACCGGCCACAATCGAATCGAACACCCGCCATCCTCTCCGAAACATCTCAGGGGACACCCTCGAACTCCGAATCGTCCTCCAGCCGGGTTCCGCCCTGCGTTGTGGACTCGAGGTTCATTGTGACGCCGAGGGCCGGAACGGTTTTCCGATCTCCTTTGAACCCAAATCCCAGACCCTGTCCCTCGGTCAGACGAGGATTCCCCTCACCCTGTCGTCGAAAGAGGAACTCGAACTCAGGGTGTTCATCGACAAGAGCCTCATAGAGGTCTTTGCCAACGACCGAGTCGCCGCCCTCTCACCACACCGTCACGAACCCACGAACGCTGGAATCACCCTCTTCAGCGAGGGTGCAGCAACCCGGGTCAAGGAGCTCCGGTCCTGGAAGATGCGGTCCATCTACTCCGGACCCACGACGTTCCGGGCATCCGTCAACGGCGGAGCAAGTGATCCGTCCTCAACCGCTGGATTACACGAGGGCGGACGGAATCGGGTTCCATCGCTCTCCGGAAAATAAAAAACCGCGATGCCTCGCGGTTTTTGAAGGTGGTGCCGGTGGAGGGACTCGAACCCCCACTCCCTTGCGGGAAACAGATTTTGAGTCTATCGCGTCTGCCATTTCGCCACACCGGCAGGAGGGCGTTCGAAGCGCCCGCGTGATATGGGCCACCCGCTGGGATCACGCAAGACGCGAAAAGGGGCAGAGGGGAGAAGCGGGGGGACTCACGCTGACCCTCGGAGACGCCGGGAAAGACGGGTGGAGACAGGTTTTTGGAGAGCGCCGCTGGGTGTTGGAGATCCTCTGATCGGACTGGCTGCGACACCTTTTCCTTCCTGTGATCCCGGTTGGGCCGCTCCCTTTCTTTTGTGGACGAATCACCTCCTGGCTGTCCGTCAATCGACCTTGGACCAGGTCCGCCATTGGGACTCGATGCTGCCTCGATCCGGTTCTCCCTCCATCACCAGAATCCGGTATCGCTGGACGTGGGTTCCCTTGGGTGGAATGACGAACACCCCCAGCTGCTGCGGTGCCCAACAGAAAAACGGCTCGGTGGGGTGAAGCCTCATCGGTTCCGGATGCCGCAGATTGGAGGGGTGTCCCAACAGCGCAACGCCGGCAATACCACCTCCGGCGGAGCCGCCGATCCAACACCAGCGTCCCCTCGATTCGTTGCCCTGGATGCGATTCGTGATGCCTTCGGAGGTCAGGAACCGGCAGTTCGCACCTCCATCCCAGGCGTCGAGTCCCCTGAAACCCAGTCCGCCGTACCGGTACTGAGGCAAAACGAGTGGGTGATCCGTCACATTCGTCTGCCGGACGGTGAGATCGATCTGATGCGGTTGCCCCATCGGTGTCGCGTTCACCCGAACTCGCCAGCCTTCGTGCAACACTGTGGTCGGCTCCTTCGCGGTGAGATCCACATAGCGATGCAGAACTTCAATTTCGGCACCCCCTGCCGTCTCGCTGGATCCCATCCACTGGATCATGTCCACCCGACCCTTCTTCTGGCCCATGTTCCAGAAATCCGGGGTGCGACCGTCGAATTCAGTCTTGGTCCACGAGGTCCAGACGCCATGGTGGTGAAGATGGTTCTTCGGATAGTCCCCGGACACCACCACACCACCCGGTGTCACGAGAGGGTGGAGATAGCCGGCCCTGCGGTACTCCTCCGGAACTCCGCTCGGTAGGATGCCGTGGCCACCCCGATAGGTGACCACCGGCTTGGATCGCTGGCGAAAGGTCACCGCATCCTCGCCACACTCAATCCTCACTGGATGGTTTTGGGCCTGATCGTCTCCCGTCGCGGTGCCGCCGTCTGCGAAGGCGAGGACGAACAGCATCCACGTGATCCGCCGCAAGAGAGGGCGGAGGACACGACGGACGGAGGCGGTGTCATTCATGGGATGTCCTTCGGGTATAGACGACCGACGCCAACCAGACCACCGCGTTCGTGTCCCCGGTTGTCGGAATGGGTCACTGGGCTCCGAACTGGATCTCCGCGAGGCGCCGATACCGCCCGTCGGGATGCGCCATGAGTTCATCGTGGTTCCCGGACTCCACCACCCTGCCCTCCTCTACCACAAAGATCCGGTCCACCTTCCGAATCGTCGATAGTCGGTGCGCGATGATGAAGGCGGTACGGCCCTGAAGCAGTTCTTCCAGAGCCCGCTGCAGCAGCTGTTCGTTCTCGGCGTCCAAGGCGCTCGTGGCCTCGTCGAGAATCAGGATCGAGGGATCCTTGAGCAGGGCCCGGGCTATGGCCAGACGCTGTCGCTGTCCGCCCGAGAGCTGGATTCCCCGTTCACCGACGAGCGTCTGGTATCCCTCGGGCAGTTTCTCAATGAACCCTGAACACAGAGCGCGCCCTGCCGCCTCCCGGATTTCGTCCGCTGTCGCTGTGGGACGACCATAGCGGATGTTCTCCTCGATGGTTCCGGCGAAGAGGAGGACCTCCTGGGGCACCAGGGCGAACTGATCGCGCAGCCGCTCGAGGTCGAGATCTTGGGCGGGTCGACCATCGAGGAGGAGTCGACCCTTCTGGGGTTCGTAGAACCGGAGCAACAATGAGACGAGGGTCGATTTGCCGGAGCCGCTGGGTCCGACCAAGGCAACCTTCTCCCCCGGGGCTACGTCGAGATGGAGACCCCGGAGGACCTCGATCTCGGGACGCGACGGATAATGGAATCCGACGTCCCGGAACTCCACCGCACCCGACAACCGATCCCTCGGTCCCTGCCGTCGGGGTTGGGTCGCATCGACCTCCCTTCCGCCGGCGAGGATCTCCCGGACGCGTTCCGTCGCGCCGAGCGTCTTCTGCACCTGGGAGTACACCTCGGTGAACGACGCCACCGATCCACCCACAAAGGTCGTGTAGAGGA
>CAZZKQ010000264.1:0-5352 GCA_964654875.1 uncultured Verrucomicrobiota bacterium
GGAACCCCAGGAGGGATCCCAGGACCAGCAGGGCCATCGAGGCGACCAGATACTGCCCCTCACGGCCGGCATGGAACGCGATCCACCCGGAGGCGATGGCGCCGAGACCCGCACACAGGCCGTTCATGTTGTCATTGATGTTGAAGGCGTTCGTGACCGTGAGGATCCACAGGACGGTCACGACATGGCTGAAGAGGAGGCTCGGGACGAACAGGGTGATGCGGACGCCCGACAGGGAGACCGCCAGCGCAATCAGGCACTGGCCCGCGAACTTGACCCTCGGACTCAGCTCACGGCGGTCGTCCCATCCACCCAGCGCCAGCATGCCGACCGCACCCAGGAGGAGGGTGGTGAGCTCGACGGCACGACGACCCAGTCCATAGGACAGCTTCGCCAGGGGCTCTGCGGGCATCCATTGGAATGCAATGGCCAGCACCGCAGCAACAAGGACGGCGGCCATTCCGGTGAAGACGGCGAATCCACCCGCGAGAGGCACAGGGACGTGATGGATCTTGCGATGGCCAGGATCGTCGACCCATCCACGGCGACGACACCAGCGTCTCCAGAGCGGCAGGGATCCCGCCGAGACCAGGAACGCCATCAACAGGACGGCTCCGTAGAGGTTTTGGGGAAATGCCATGAATCCAACACCTGTCAGCAGGCCGCGCCGTTCCTGTCCAGGGGACCGATCCGCCGATAGAGGTCTGCCAACTCCTGCACCATGGTCTCGACCCGGAACCGTTCCGACACCCACTCCCGCCCTGTGCCTCCGAGACGCGCCCGGAGACCGGGATCCCCGATCAGGCTCTCGAGAGAGGCCTCCAGGCGTGCGAGATCACCCGGCGGCACGAGAAATCCCGTGCGTCCGTCGAGACAGACCTCTCCAGCCCCATCGCAGTCATAGGCCACCACGGGCCGGCCCGCGGCGAGGGCCTGAGGCAGTGCCCGCGGCAGGCCCTCACGACGCGACAGGTGGATGAGGAGGTCCATCTGCCCCACCATCGACGGTACCGTTGCCGGCGGCACCAGGCCCGAGAACACCACCCGTCCCCGGAGATCCGGTTCCTGGGCACGTGCCTCGAATCGCCCTCGCCAAGGGCCATCCCCCACCAGCAGGAATTTCAACCGCGGGTGGCGTCGAACGAGGGCCGGAGCGAGCTCGAAGAGATCGTCGTGGCCCTTCAATTCGAACAGGCGTGCGATCATCCCCACCACGATGTCGTCGGGCCCGAGTCCCAGCCGACGGCCCACCTCAGGATCGCGGGTCGTCGAAAGATAGGGATCGAGGTCGAACCCGCTGAAGATCCGCGTGTACTGGTCTGGCCGCCCAATCCCTGCTTCGAGGTACTGCCGGGTCATGGCGTCGGCCACCACGACGAAGTGGTCCGTCACCCGTCCTGCCAGGCGTTCGGCGAGGGTGAAGGCCAGGTTGGCGCCGGTGCCCTGGAACGGACCGAAGCTGGGTCCGTGGATGGTGTGGATGACGCAGGGGACCCCGGCCCGATGGGCGGCGAGGCGTCCGACGAAGCCCGCCTTGCCGCTGTGCGTGTGGACGATGTCCGGCCGGGTGGACCGGAACCGCCGGAACAGCGTCCGATAGGCCCTGAAGTCCGCGAGAGGCCGCACGGGGCGGATGAGGTCCGGGATCACCGTGAGACACCCGGGGTGCCCGTCGAACACGGGTTCAAGGGTCCCCTCGGGACCGGTCGTGGGACCGGAGATGAGATCGACCCGGAGACCGGGACGGCGTCGCAGACCCAGTACCGATGAGACGGTGTTCTCCTGGGCCCCGCCCACGATGAGGCGGGTGATGACGTGGGTGATGTCCATCAACGCCCGCCACCGCGGAGGACGCCGAGGCGCTGGGCGACCGTCGAGTACTCGGCGGTGTTGGTCGGAGCCAGCTGGAGATACTTCTCCAGGTGCTCGATCGCCGCGTTGGTGCTCTTGCGGCGCAGCGCGATCTCCGCCAGGCCGTACTGCAGGATCGGGAGATCCGGGAACTTCTCCTCGATCTCGAGGTACTGCCGCTTGGACTCGTCGAGGCGGTCCAGCTTCAGGAGGCAGACCGCCTTGTTCAGACGGGCCGCGGTGTTGTCGGGCTGGAGGACCAGCAGCTGGTCGAGCAGCTTCAGCGCGGGCTCCCATTGGGACCGGCTGATGTAGATGGCGGACAGCCGCACGGTGGCCGGGGGGTCGTCCGCACGGATCTTGCGCCACTGCTCCAGCAAGGGGATCGCCTCGTCCAGCCGACCCTGTCGGATGAACAGTTCGGTCAACAGATCGAGCAGGGAGGTGTCGTTGGCGAACTGGGTCCGCGCATTGGTCATGAGGGACTCGGCCCGCTTGAGGTCGCCCTGCGTGAGGGCGTAGTAGATCTCCAGCCGCTGCTGTCCGGCCAAGAACTCCCGGGTCGGATCCTTGGCCTCGGGCGACCGCGCGAGGGCGTCGAGCTCCTGTCGGACCCGCGGATACCGCTCCGCCTGGAGGAAGGCCTCGATCTGGCCAAAACGGGCCGTCGGATCCTTCGGGTCGAGCTGACCCAGCCGCTGGAAGGTCTCCCAGGCCTGGCGCGGGAGGCGATCGACCGAGGCGAGGAGGCCGCCGCCGAAGTTCCTCAGGAAGACGGGTTCATCCACCGGCCCATCGGTGCCCAGCACCTCCTGGAGCACGGTGTCGGCGAGCGGCTTGTTGTCGTCGGCCCCCGGGGCGCGCCCGGCCCGCAGGGCCGCATTGACGTTGGCGTTCGCCTTGGCGGCTCGGTTGTCGGGATTGAGCCGCAGGGCCAGGTCGAAGAACCCGGTCGCCTCGGCCAGACGGTTCTGGCGTTGCAGCACGACCCCCACGCCATTGGCGTTGCGCGACCAGAGCGAGGCCAGCTGCTTGCCGTCCTTGGTGCCGAGGGCGCGCGCGCGGACGAGGGCGTCGAACGACGGGGCCATCGCGGTCCAGGACGTCACAAGCCCATCGAGCTGCGCCGGATCGAGCGGCACGGCCTCGAACGCCTCGGGTTGGGGGACGATGGCGTACACAGGACCATTGGGGACCGCCCTGAGCTGCTCGAAGAAGAATCCGAAGCTGGGATGGAGATAGACCGCCCGTCCCTGGGCCGCGAGCTGGGAGAGGATCCCGATCGAGGCCCCGGCGACATTCTCCTGGACATCCTTCAGGGGCGCGAACTCAGGCAGTGCCTCCCGGTTGCTCCCGGCAAACCAGCGACGATACACCGGGTCCGATCCTCTGGAGGTGTCGAAGAACCCATGGCGAGGGGCCTCCGGCAGCATCACCCATGCGGCCCGGGCCAGCTGGGTGAGGGTTGGATGGTCCGAGAAGACGGCCGTGGGCTTCGACGGCAGCGACTTCACGACATTCTGGAAGAGCTCGAGCGACTGCCGGCCATTGGCGGACTGGATGGCGGGCCAGTTCCTGACAAGCAGGGCGACCGGCACCCCCACGCTGGCCACCACCACGATCCCACCGGCCAGCCGCCCCAACAGGGCGAGCAGCGGATTCGGTTTCTCCCAGACCTTGGTCGGGGGCACGAAGCCCACCACGAGAAACCACCCGGCGAGATATCCGGCGGCCAGGGCGCCGGTGAAGGAGAAGGTCAGGAGCGGGAGCCCACCCGAGGATTCATCGAGATACATCAGGCGGCGCGCGCTGAACGGGGTGTCGAAGGCAACGAACGGGATCGCCACCAGCCACAGGACCTGCAGGAGGATGATGCCGCCGATCGTCATGTACCGCTCGACGGTCGAGGCCTTGGTTCCCTGCCATCGGACCCCCGCGAAGATCAGCGGCAGCACCAGCACGAGGCCGAGCAGCAGCGGACGTCCTCGTGGGATCCCGAACAGGTAGGCCTTCTCCATCATCAGGTTCGCCCGGAGCGACCACCAGAACCCGAGACCGGAATGGTCCCCGAGGGACTGCCCGATGGGCACGACCAGATAGGCCACCAGTCCCAGCAGACCCCACAGGATCAGCCGCGTCAGGAACACCGCGTTGAAGAAGGACCAGCCGCGCACCCCGATGATCGCGGAGAGGTAGAGGGGAAAGAATCCGATCATCGCCCAGTTGGCGGTCATGGACAGCCCCCAGATGAACGCCCCCGCGAACAGCCACGACTCCCTGAGGTCCAGTCGGTATTCCAGGACACAGAGCGCGCAGAGGGCGAAGAGGAGCAGGTCGAGCATCTCCCCGGTCTGGAGCGTCGCATTCTCCCAGAACGTCAGCTGGAACCCCAGCAGACCCGAGGCGAACACGACCGGCAGCGCGGAGAACCATCCGTGGAGCATCGCGCCATCGGAGTGGCCCCGGACGCGCTGCTCACGGGTGCGATCATGGGGCATCAGGGCCACACACCGGGCGAGGATGACGATCGTCAGCGCCGCGAACCCGGCCGAGAAGGCGTTCAGGGCCTGCGGGAGGCTCCGGGCCGGCAGCACCCCGAGAAGCTTTCCGATCAGGTAGAAGAACGGCTCGGAATAGGGGGCGTCCGGCTCCCATCCCAGCATCTGACCCACGAGCTGGATGTTGCTGGGACCCACCCAGGGATGGGCGGTGAGGAGGTAGAGGACCAGGAATCCTGCTCCCAGGATCCAGGGCAGGATCCGCGCGTTGAAGGACCGCGACGGAGGCACGTTTTCTTCCATAGGGACGTTGACCGACGGTGAGCACAGCGCGTCCCGGAGGCAAAGCAAAAGGCTGGAAGACCCCGGGGATCCCGCTGAAGCGTCCTCCGTGCCCCCGCCGTTTCGCCCTATCGAAGGTGCCGGTCGAACCAGTCGGCAAACAGGACCAGATCCTGGTCCATTCCGGGCCACCCATGGTCCTTGCCGGGACGACGATCCAGCGTCACCGGCGCCTTCACGCCCGCTTCCTGGCACCGCTTCACGAAGATCTCGGCCTGATGGATCGGCACCAGTCGGTCGGCGTCGCCGTGGACGATGTAGGTCGGCGGCAGCGTGTCCGAGATGAAATAGAGCGGGGAGATCTCCTTCCCATAGACCCGTCGCCCGTCCTCGGTGTCGCTCCGCGGCCCGAACGCCGGCTTGAAGTCCTTGAGCACGCCCACCCCCACCGCATCATCGCCCGACTCCCTCCAGTTGAGATAGTCGGTCGGAGGAAAGAAACACGCCACGGCCTGGACGGCGCTGGATTCGCGGTCGACCGGATCCTTCGCGGACGGATCCCCCACCGCTCCCTGGGTGCCCAGGGTCAGCGACAGATGCCCGCCCGCGCTCGCCCCGAACACGCCCAGGCGATCGGGTCGAATCCCATAGTCGGCCGCGTGATGACGGATCCAGCGCACGCTCCGGTGGAGGTCACCGATGATCTCCGGGATGATGTATC
>CAZZKQ010000265.1:0-5336 GCA_964654875.1 uncultured Verrucomicrobiota bacterium
AAGATCGTGTCGTCCTCCGCGGTCTGGATCTTCCTCGCCGCCCACGACTGCCTCAGATGCGAGCAGTGGTTGAGGGTGATCCGATAGAGCCAGGTCCGGAGCGTCGACTTGCCACGGAACGTCTCGAAATTCCGGAAGGCCTTCAGGAAGACATCGTGGGTGACGTCCTGGGCCTGGATGGGATCGCCCATGAGCCGGAGGGCGAGGTAGTGGATGGACTGGGAGTGGGCCGAGTAGATGCCGGCGAAGTCCGCGGGAAGATCCGCATGGGCAGACGGGTCCCTCGACACCGTGGTGGTGTCGGTCGGGTCCTGCGGGCGTGTGGCCATGGGGGTCACCGTAGGTTGGACACACCGACCGGCCAAACGTCACGCCACGCTCAGCGACGCAACACGGCCTCCTCCCGGAAGATCGCCCGCATCACGCGTTTCCGGGCGTCGGTGAAGATCACCTGGATCCGTCCATCCCGGGTCTGGATCGCGGTGGGATACGCATAGTCCCCGTCGGGCTTGGCCAGGAGGTTCCGCTGGTGGGGAAACGTCCGGGCTCCGTCGACCGACAGCGCCACCGTCAGGGGGGTCCGCTCCGAGAAGCTGTCGTTGTAGACCAGCAGGTGATGTCCGCTCTGGAGCCGGAGGAAGTCCACCCCCGCATTCGGATTCGGGAACTTCGAGTCGACCCCGGGGCTCCACGTCCTGCCGTTGTCGTGCGACTCGGTCCGGACCAGCCAGCCGTCCGGCTGGCCGTCGTAGTCGCCACCCCGACGGCAGAAGGCGACGAGATGTTGGCCCGCGATGACGGACGGGGCGGGCTGGATGTTGCCGAGACGGGAGCGGACCCGGTTGGATTCCGTCCAGACCGCCTTCTTCGGATCATATCGAAGGAAGAACGAGGTGCAGTCGGGCGAGGTCCTCTCCGGATCGTTCCCGACCTCGTGATAGACGGGCAGAAGGTAGTCGCCCCCCTCGAGGACGATCGGTAGGCCGCGGACCATGGTCCCGGCCTCGAAGGTGAGCATGAAGCTCTCCGACCAGGTCCGGGCCCCATCCTTGGAGATCTTGGCCGTGATCCGGGAGGTGTCCCAGATCTCGCCATAGCGCGTGACATAGAAAAGCCAGACCCAGCCATTGGGGGCCTGCCAGACAACGGGGTTTCCGAGGGAGTGAAAGGGGTTTCGGGCGATGGCGACGGGTGCGCTCCAACGGTTCTGCCCCTTCTTCAAGCGCATGCCGAAGACCGAGGCGGCGTCATCCCGATACTCGCCCTTGCCGCTGAAGAACACGACGTAGAGATCGCCATTGTCCAATTCCGTGACGCTCGCCGGATGTTTGTAGTCCCCGGTGGGTGCCTCGGGTCCGACGATCGATTCGAGGACCACCTCTTCAGCGGCCCGGGAAACGGTGAGGAATCCCAGAAAGGCGCCGAGGAGCCAGAGGAGACGGACGTGGATCACGGCCTCATCACGACCCGGCGACGGGCGATTGGAAAGGGGGAATCGGGGAGGGCCTCATGAGTCCCTCCTCCTCAAACAAGGCTGACCGGATCGATATCGATGGTCAGTCGCAGGTCCTCCGGCCACTCGAGGGACGCCTCGACCGCGGCGAGTTCGCGTCCGAGACGGGCCATCGCCTTGGTCCGGATCATCAGCTGGTAGCGGAAGAACGTCTCGGCCTTCAGCAAGGGTGCCGGAGCCGGCCCGGCCAACACGAGGTCGCGCCAGGATTCCAGCCGGCTGGCGAGGGTCTTCTTCAGATGTTCCGCGGCCAGCTTCACCTTGTCCTCGTTGCGCCCCCGGACCGTGAGCAGGGCGACCCGTGACCACGGTGGGTACTTGAGCTGCTCTCGGAACTCCATCTCCTGCTCGTAGAAGCCGAGGTAGTCGTGACGCCGGGCGAATTGGATGGCGGGATGGAACGGGGTGAAGGTCTGGACGAACACCTCGCCCTCGACATCCCCACGTCCCGCCCGGCCACTCACCTGGGTCAGCAGCTGGAAGGTCCGTTCCCCGGCCCGGAAATCCGGCACATGCAGCCCGAGGTCCGCATGGATGATCCCGACCAGGGTCACGTTCGGAAAGTGGAGCCCCTTGGCGATCATCTGGGTGCCGACCAGGATGTCGATCTTGCCGGTCCGGAAGTCGGTCAGGATGCGGCGGTAGTCGTCCTTGCGCTGGAGCGTGTCGGAATCCATCCGCGTCACACGGGCCTGGGGGAACAACCGGCTCAGGACATCCTCGACCCGTTCGGTCCCGAGGCCCGAATACCGGATGGCCGGGTTCGAGCACTGGGGACACTGGGGCGGGACGGTCTCGTCGTGGCCGCAGATGTGACATCGCAGGTGCTGGGCCTTGCGATGGAAGGTGAGGGTGACGCTGCAGTTCGGGCATCCGGCGACATAGCCGCAGGTGTCGCACTGCAGGGAGGTTGAGTAGCCGCGCCGGTTCAGGAACAGCATCGTCTGCTCCGCACGTTCGAGGCGCAGCCGGATCGCCTCCGTGAGCGGCGTCGAGAAGATGGCGGACGCGCCGCCCTTGGTCTTCCGCTGCTCGAGCCGGAGGTCGACGATCCGGACCACCGGCAGGCGGGTGTCGGTGACACGGCCGGGCAGCTCGAGGAGACGGTACTTTTTCCGGGTGGCGTTGAAGTAGCTCTCGAGGGAGGGCGTGGCGGAGCCCAGGACGACGACGGCGCCCTCGCGCTGGCCGCGGACCACGGCCACGTCGCGGGCATGGTAGCGCGGAGCCTCCTCCTGCTTGTAGGAGTGCTCATGCTCCTCGTCGACGATGATGAGCCCGAGGGGTTCGACCGGGGCGAAGACGGCCGAACGGGCGCCGATGACGATCCGGGCGCGCCCATCCCGGATCTTGTGCCATTCGTCGTGACGCTCCCCGGTGCTCAGCTGGCTGTGGAGCACGGCGACGAGGGTGGGATGGGGGCCGGAACAGAACCGGGCCTTGAACCGTTCGACCGTCTGCGGGGTGAGGGAGATCTCCGGAACGAGCACGATGGCTCCCTTTCCGGCGACCAGGGTCTCGGCGATCGCCTGGAGGTAGATCTCGGTCTTGCCCGATCCCGTCACCCCGTGGAGCAGGAACACCCCACCGCCCTCCTTCGCGGCCCGGTCGGAGACCGACTTCATGGCGCCGCTGATCACCTGGAGGGCCCGGTCCTGGTCGGGATTGAGGGTGAGGGGCTGGGTGGGGGTGAACCGTTCGAGGGCGTAGGGATCCCGCTCGTCACGCTTGGGAGCGATGACCACCAGCCCCTTGTCCTCGAGCTTCCGGATGGTCTCGGCGGTGGTCTCGCCAAGGCGGACCAGTTCCTGCAGGGGGAGTTCGCGCCACTCCTCGAGGATGTTCCAGATCGCCTTCTGACGCGGGGTGAGCTTCGGCATCTCGCCCGCCGGCGGGAGCACATGGACGTGGAGCCGTTCCCGCCAGCCGGCTTCCTCCTGTCGAACCGCCTCGGGGACCACGGTCTTGAGGGCGGCCTCCACGGGGCAGCAGTAGTACTCGGCCATCCAGCGGGCGAGCTCGAGGACCCTGGGCGTGACCAGACTCTGTTGTCCGATGACCCGCAGGATGGGCTTGAGGCCGGTGTGCGGGGAGGAGTCGACCAGGGCCGTGACGACGCCGAGGACCTCGCGGTGCGAGAACGGGACCTTCACCCGGGTGCCGACCGAGACGCTTGACTCCAGCTCGGTCGGAACCGAGTAGTCGAACTCCCGCCGGAGGGTCAGGTCGAGGGTGACGCGGGCGATCACCGGGTCACGCTCAAGGATCCCCACGGGTCTTGGAAAGCAGGAAGGTGTCGGCCACGCGACACCCCCTCTTGATCCCTATCGGAGCGCGGGCCGGGTCGCATTCCCCTCCCGGGGGCCCCCCGCAGGGCGATCCGGATTCGAACATCCCGGACAGCATGGCTCCATGGCGTCCTCGCGTCCTCGCGACGTTGCCAGCTGGAAGATCCAACCTACCCTCCGCCATGATCCGCCGCGTGCTCCTGGTCGCTGGAACCCTTCTTGTGGTGGGACTGGTGTGGAGTGGATGCGCCATGACCCGTGCGGGATATGAGTCGGCGCCCTATACGGTCCTGGAGAAGTCCGGACGGATCGAACTGCGCCGGTATCCGATCCTCCGGGTGGCGGAGACGCCTCGTGGGGGCGACGACTTCATGCGGCTCTTCCGCTACATCTCCAAGGGCAACGCGGCGGGCGAGAAGATCGCCATGACCACGCCGGTGTTCATGGAGGGTGAAGGCGGCACGAACGAGACGATGGCCTTCGTCCTGCCGGAATCCCTCACCGCGCCCCCTGCCCCGAGCAACGGGCGGGTCAGCATCCGCGAACTGCCCCCCTCCACCTTCGCCGTGCTGCGGTTCAAGGGAGGACAGCAGAGTCCGGATGGGAAGGCCGCCGGGGAACTCCGCCGGTGGATGGCCGACCGGAAACTGCCCATCGGCGGCGAGGCCCGGTTCGCCTATTTCGATCCCCCATGGATCCCGGGGTTCCTCCGACGCAACGAGGTCATGATCCCCACCTCGGAGCCGACCCACTGATCCACCACGCCCTCCGTCACGGTGTCGCGGAAAGCCGGGGCGGGAAGTCCCGACGATACCGTCGGACCAGTTCGTCCGGATTGTTCGGGACCAGGTACAGCTTCTGCCGGAGCCGCTTCGATTCCCCGGGATGCAACCCCCCGATGAGGGGATCGCTGTGGAGACACACGTAGACCCCCTCGAACAGTTCGTGGGTCCGGTCGCTGGCCGTGGCCAGGATCCATTTGCCGTCCCGTGAGACGCACCCGATCAGCCCGGAGGCGAGACGCTCCGGCGAGATCGGACGGGGGTTCGCATCCGCCTCCGCGGTCCACGGAGGCAGGTAGACCTGTCCTCCCAGATACCGTGCCGTCTCGGTCCGACGGATCCGATCCAGTGTCCTGCGCCCCTTCGCGGTGAACACGAAGCTCCTCCGGGTGTAGTTCGATTGACCGCATCCGGTGAACTCCGCGACGCGGATGCAGGCGGGCTGGAACCACTGCACCGGAACCGCGTTGGTGCCTTCGTTGCTCAGGAGAAACCGGAGGTCCAAGCCATCGGGCTCCACAAGCACCTCGTGGAGCACCAGCACCGAAGGATCCACCCGCGTCCTGAACCGCAGTTCCTGTCCATCAGGCGTCGCGTGGAGGAGTTCGGTCCGATGCGCCAGACGCGTCTCGTTCCAGTCGCGATCATGCGCCCCTGGTTTCAGGAACGCCTCCAGATACCAGACCTCCAGCCTGCCCCCCGGAAGGCGCGCGTCGTGGACCGTCAGCAGGTTGTTGGTCCAGGACAACCGCA
>CAZZKQ010000266.1:0-5335 GCA_964654875.1 uncultured Verrucomicrobiota bacterium
AGGGCCAGGTCCTCCTTGGGATGCCGGGCCATGGAGGTGACGGGTTCGAGGAGCTTGTTGATGTCGTCGATGAACTGGCCGTCGCCGGGATTGATCAGCTTGAGTGCCCGGTCCCGGCTGCCGCTCAGGAGTCGACGCCCATCGATGTTCCACGCTGTCCGGAGGGTCCAGTCGCTGTGGTTCTCGAACTTCATGGTTTCCTTGCCGTCGGGCAGGCCAAGGATCCGGACCGTCTTGTCGGCACCGCCGAAGGCCAACTGTCGGCCATCGGGCGACCACGAAACCCCATAGGTGGAGTCGGTTCCGGTGCGCCAGGCATGGATCTGGTTGGTTCCGGCGACGTTCCAGACCTGGATCTCCCCGAATCGGGCCGGCGCACCGGCCGCGACGGCGAGCTGCCGGGAATCGGGCGAGAAGGCCAGGGATTCGATCCGGGTCGACTCACCCAGAAGACGGCCCTTGAGGGACAGGTCCTTGGCGTCGACGAGGAACACCTCGTGGTAGCCGGAGATCGCGAGCCAGCGTCCGTCCGGCGACACCGCGAGCGCGGTGGTCACGGGCGGCACGGTGTAGGTGGGCAGGGTGTTGAGGCGGGTCGACAGGGCCTCGGCCGGGGTGTCGTCCTTGGCACCTTCCTGGATCCACCGGGAGATCAGGGCGACGTCTGCGTCCGACAGCGGATCCCCTTCCTCGGGCATTTCCGGCTTCGGTCCGCTGATCTCCTGGATGAGGAGGGATTTCCCGGGGTCTCCGGCGATGACGTTCGGACCGTGCTTCCCTGCCTTGAGGAGGCCGGCATAGGTCGAGGTATCGACCTGGCCCTTCATCTTGTTCGGGTTGTGGCACCCGTTGCAGGACCGTTTGAGGATGGGTGTCACCTCGCGGTGCCAGGAGACGGGGGCGTTGGCGCCGAGGGTCGGGAGGCCCAGCAGCAGGGCGATCGCGGCGGCTGCGACCGGAATGCGTCGTGGGCCGGATGTGCATCCATCCAGGGGTACCGTGGATGGGGAAGCGGAAGGGAGGTGCATGGTCGGGTGGTCTGTCCGGAAGGGGGGAGGGCGGGCTACTTCCCGGGTGGAGGTGTGGCTGCAGGACCGGCTGGGGATTCCGGAGCGGTGAGGTTCAGCGTGATGGGCTGTGTCTTCTGCCGCCAGATCCGGTCGTCATGGGTGGCGGTGCCCACGATGTGGAGGGTGTGGTCCTTTCCGGTCTCGGCGGCATCGGAGATCCTGAGCCGGACCGAGGCCTCCTTCTTGCCGGCGGGGATCGGGGACACGGTGGCCTCGACCCCCTTTGGCAGCCCTTCCAACGCCAGGGCGATCTCACCCTCGACGCCGCGTCGGTCCACCTTGACCACGAACTCGGTCTGGTTGGCCGAGGAGACGGCGTTGGTGGGGAGTGCGACAGCCGAGAGGCGGACCGGATCGGTCCGGAAGAAGGGCGATCCGGGCAGCATGGCGGTCAGGAACATGGCGATCCCGCGGGTCTGAAGGGGCACGGCCTGGGCGGCGTGGCTGATCGAGGTGCGTCCGTCGACCGTGGCCTCGCCGCGGACCAGGACCGGTCGGATGCCCACCTCGGATCCGTTCGACACCTGGAGGTTGAGCTTGGCGCGGGACTGTCCTGCAGGCACGGCGACGGCGGGGATGGAGATGCCGGGAAGATCCTCGGCCGAGATCCGGACCTCGCCCGTGAATCCGGGCCGACGCACGATGCTGACGTCGAGGGAGGTGGAGCCATTCTGCTCGGCGAGGAGGGAGGGCTGGGCCACCTCGACCTCGAACGGTGCGGGAGGCAGCACGGTGAGCCAGGGGGATTCGGGGAACTGGACCAAGCGGCTGACCGGCTTGCCGCCGAGTTCGCCAATGGCCTCCAGTTGGAAGGGTAGGAAGCCGGGTGTGGTGACATCGGTGGCGGAGAGGACGATCCACCCGGCGCGGTTCTGGGGTCCGAGCACGAGGGGGGATGCGGACACGCCGGGCGGGAGGTTGACGGCGTTGACCCGCACCATGCCGTCGAATCCGTTCCGGGAATCGAGTTCGCATCGTAGGGCGGTCCGTCCGCCCTGGGAGATGCGGAGTCGTCCTGCCGAGGCACGGACGGTGAAATCCGGGATCTGTTCCGGGGAGCGAAGCACCAGCCGGTAGCCGAACCGGGGACCGCCACGATCGGTCAGATCGCGGAGGGAGAGCAGGTATTCCGTGTCCTTCTTGGCATCGAATTCGATCCGGGCGTCCTGCTCGGCAGCATCGTCGTTCCGGGTGATCACCGCTCCCTTCGCATCCATGAGTGTCAGGAGGGAGTCCAAGGGCGACCCGAACCGGCGGGCCTCGACCTCGATCGAGAGCCGCTGGTCTGCCGGGGCGGTGAACCGAAAGGTGTCGGTGTCCTTCGCCTCGCCAATCCGCCCGTCGACGATCATTGGCGGTGTCAGGCGCATGGCCTGGCCCGGGGCATTGTTGGGTTCGGTTTCGAGGAGCTCCGGCAGGTCGTCGGTCTCGAAGGGCAGGGGGTTCGACACCCCTTTGGCGGTCCGCGCCCGCAGGTCCTGTCGTCCGGGTTGGGCGTTGGGTGCGATGCGGAGCTTCAGGGTGTCGGCTCCTCCGAGGTTGGATCCCTGGAGCGACACGGTGACCTCGGAACCCCGTCGTCCACCGAATGGAAAGAGGGATTCCAGATGCGGCAGTTCACCGATCAGGAGCCGATACCGATAGTTCCCGGCGCCCTGGAACCTCAGGTCATGGAGGGCGATCTGGTAGGTGCCGTCCTTCGGCACCTCGAACTCGAGGAACGGGTCGAGGCCATGGGCGTCCTCGCTCTTTGCGAGGGTCTTTCCCTCGGCATCCGCCACGCTCAGGGTTGGATCCAGCGGGGAACCGAACCGGTTGGCCTGGACATCGAGGATCAGTCTCTGGCCCGCCTTGGCGGCGAAGGAGAAGCGGTCGGTCTCGGCATTGGCGCCGATGGTGCCCGAGACGGCCACCGGGAGGGGGAGCGGGGAGGGGACGGCCGATTCCAGGAGCTCCGGAACGTCGCTGAACTGGAGCGTGAGGGCGTTTGAGACACCAGCCGGTCCGGCGACCCGGAGTTCCCGGGGTGTGGGACTGGCCTCCGGGGCCACAACGAGGTGGATGCGGCGGGAATTGACGGCTCCGGCAGGTTCGGATCGGACGCCGGTGGTCGAGCCTTCGAGGGCCACGGCGGGAGCCGGAAGTTCCTCGAGGGTTGCTGTGACTCCGATGCCCGTGAGCAGGATCTCGGAGAGGTTGCCCAGGGCATCGCCCGACAGGGTGACGACATTGGTGGTCCCCCGTTGGAACCAGCTGGCGGAAGCGGAGTCGAGCCGTGGCACCGGCTGCGCCCAGGAGGCCCATGCGGAGAGCAGGCACACGAGGAGCGACAGCGTTCGAAGGGTGGTCACCCGACGACGATGCTGAAATCGGACTGCGGGTGGCAAACCCCGAAATCCCGAGAGGTCCTCTCCGGGGATGGGCCAAGGCCTCAGGGTCGCGCCGTGGTCTTTGGGGGTGCGGCGCCGGCGATGCCATCGCAGGCAAAGCTGTCGACGCAGGTCTTGAGGTTCGAGGCCACCTCGGCCCAGTGCTCCTCGAGCGCGGTGGCGGTCACCAGATAGACCCGTCCCTGGGATTTCTGCGCCTTGGCATACCAGTGGAGACGGCGGTTCTGGATCTCCCCCTGGTATTCGAACACGGCTCCGGAGTCCTTGGTGCGACCCTGCAGGATCACCCTGAGGTTGGCGGACTCGAACTGCTTTAGGGACAGCTTGATGTAGTCCTCGAGACTCCCGTCATAAGGTTGGACCTGGACGTTCACGTTCGGTGTGAAGTCTCCGGCAGTGGGGAGGAACATCATCAGCACCTGTTGGGTGAGCTGTCCCTTGGGGGCCTCGAGAGGGGCGATGGAGAAGCCGCTGGTGGCGAAGTGGAGCCGGTTGGTGACCTCCGCCCGGAGCGGCGATGCCATCAGGACGAGGGCGGGCAGGAGGCGGAGCGGGAGGGTCTTCATGAGTCCGGGTTCTGGGTGTGCCGACCTCATTCGGGGCACCCGGGGATTTTGCCGTTTCCCGGCGGCTTGCACACCTCGATTTCCGGATCGCGGCGGGGCGGGAGATTCTGGATCCGCCCCCCGGTTCACCGCGCTTCGGTAGGTCCCATCAGCCGTGTGAGCATCGGCTCGAGCGCCTGGGCCCAGGCCTCGGCTCCGGCCTTGTTGGGATGCAGCAGGTCGGGCATCAGCTCGGTCCGGAGGGTTCCATCCGGGCGCAGGAAGACCGGGTTGAGGTCCAGCCAGAACACGTTCTGGTTGTCGGCCAGTTGACGCGTGAGGAGCCCTGCCTCGTGGGCGGTCCGGACACAGGCATCACTCCCGTGGAAGACCTTGCCGCGGTAGTTCCGGGCACCCTCCTGGCGGTCGTCGCCCCGGGGAAAGATCCGCAGGACCACGATCCTGGTTTTTGGATGACGTTTCCTGAGGAGGTCCACGATCGCCTTCGTACCCTCGAAGATCTGCTGTGCCGAATGGACGGTCCTGAAGTGGCGGTCGTCCGTGTTGTTGGTGCCGATGAGGACGACGGCGACCTTGGGGGACTTCCGGAACTCGAGTTCCCCGTTTTCCAGGTTCCAGAGGATATTCTCGGTCCGGAATCCGCTGTAGCCCAGATTGATCGCCTTGCGGGGGGCGAAATGACGGTCCCAGACCTCCTTGAGGGGCCCGTAGGGTTCCCCCGGCATTTCTCCGACCGTATGGGTGATGGAGTCGCCGATCATCACGAGATCGAAATCCCCGGAGCGGACCTCAGCCACCTTCTGGGTGTGGCGATCGCTCCGGGCCTCGGTCGGGAAGTCGGCGTCGCCAGGCTGGGTCATCCTCTGTGATCCGGGGTCGTTGGAGCACGAGACCATGGCCAGGATCAGGATCAGGGAGAGGGGGAGCCGCATGACAAGGGCCTTAGCCTGATGGGTCCGGGGTGTCGATCCTCGATCGTGGACTCCGCAGGTGGGGAGGGATTGGTGTATCCCTACTTGGCTCTCAAGGCCTCCTCGAGGATCAGCAATGCCCGGACGTCGTGGTAGTTGGCCTTCCAGTTGTGGGCGAGGCCGGTGGCCTTCGGCTCGCCGCTCTCGGTGACGGTGTCGAGCCAGATTCCTGATCTGGCATCCTTCTGGGGTCCGTTGACCCAGCTCCAGAGCCGTTCCAGTTCCTCGCGGTAGGACTTCTCGTTGGGCCAGTGCCGGGTTGCGTGGCTGAGTGCGGCCAGCATCTCGGCCTGCGCCCACCAGACCTTGTTCCGGTCGGTGGCGGGTTCGCTGCCGGC
>CAZZKQ010000267.1:0-5329 GCA_964654875.1 uncultured Verrucomicrobiota bacterium
TCGTCGACGACACCGAGGCGGTCGGACTCGCCGCCAAGCGGTTCCGTCGCAGCTACAGCGCCTCGTGGATCGACCTCGATCTCGATGGGGATCTCGACCTGGTGAACGTCAGCGACTTCGCCGGGCTGGACGTGTACCGGAACGACGGCGGCCGGTTCACCGATGTCACGGAGGCACAGGGGGAGAGTCGGCATGCGTTTGGGATGTCGCACACGGTGGGGGATCTGGACGGCGACGGGCTGCCGGACCTGCTCATGCTGGGCATGACCTCGGCGGTGGGGGATCGCCTTCTCGCCTCGGGGGTCGAGCGCGGGGGATCCTCCATCCAGCGTGTCGCCGCGATGGTCCATGGGAACCGTCTGTTCTGGGGCGCGGCCTCGCCGGCGCTTCTGCGTCCGGCTCCCGGGGGGTGGGCCACGGCGGTGGCCCGGACGGGGTGGTCGTGGGGAGCGGCGTGGTCGGACCTCGACCTCGACGGACGTCTGGATCTGGCGGTGGTGACGGGACACGAGACCCGGGCGAGCGTCCGGGACTACGAGCGGCAGTTCTGGTGGCATGACCGGTTCGTGGCGGGTTCCGGACCGGATGCAGCGGCCCTCCTGTATTTCCGGACTGCCGCGGGGCGGCGGCAGGCGGATCGCGCGAGCTATGGCGGGTGGCAGGCCAACGGGATCCTGGTGAACCAGGGGGAGCGCCCCTGGCCGGATCTCGCCTGGGTCTGGGGGCTGGCCGAGATCGCGGACTGTCGGAACCTCCTGGTGGAGGATGTCGATCGCGATGGCCGTCCGGATCTCGTGGTGACCACCCAGGAGGAGTGGCCGGTGAAACGCCAGCGTCTCCTGGTCTATCGGAACCGGTTCCCGCCTGGGAACTGGGCGGGGTTCCGTTGGCCGGGACCGTATCCCTCGGGGGCTCGATTCACCCTGGAGACGACCCGGGGCCGGAGGTCCCGATGGCTTCTCACCGGCGACGGGTTCCGGTCCCAGAACGAGGCGGCGGTCCATTTCGGGCTGGGTGGAGGGGAGCCACGGGCCCTGACGGTCCAGATTCCGGGTGCGGGGACCTTTCGATGGGAATCCGGTGCGGGACGAGTGTGGCGGCTTCTCGAGCCTGGCCCATCCCGCTGAGTCGATGGTCCGCCGGAGAGGGAACCTTCCCTTGCACAGGGCCGGTGTTCGTCTCAGTTTTTGACCACACCATCGCATGCCCATCATGAAACTCGGCCCCTCCCTCCGGTCGGAATCCCCCAGCCGCGGATTCACCCTCATCGAGCTCCTCGTCGTGATCGCCATCATCGCGATCCTTGCCGGCATGCTGTTGCCGTCGCTGGCCAAGGCGAAGACCAAGGCGCAGGGCATCGGGTGCATGAACAACACGCGCCAGCTGATGCTCGCGTGGAAGCAGTACTCGCTCGACAACAACGAGAACGTCGTCAACAACTTCGGCATCGATACCACCCTGGGCAAGAAGGATCCGGTCAAGGGCTACCGGAACTGGGTCAACAACGTGATGTCGTGGGCGGCCTCCGAGGACATCACCAACAAGTTCTACCTGAGCCAGGGGCCCTTTGCCCCGTACGTCGGCAGCGCCACCTCAGCCTACCTGTGTCCGGCGGACCGCTTCCTTTCGGCCCGGCAGAAATCGGCCAAGTTCCCGGCCCGGCTGCGGAGCCTGGCGATGAACGCCTGCTTCGGCCCCTACAGCGATCCCCCGCAGGCCAACAGCCCGGAGTCGGGCGGCTACAACCGGTATGTCGGGTTCCGTCAGTTTCTGAAGGAGTCCGCGGTGAAGCGTCCGGCCGACATCATGGTGATGCTCGATGAGCACCCTGATTCCATCAACGACGGCTACTATCTGAACAACCCCGGTGCCTACAATCCGGCGACGGACCAGATCGCGCAGGTCCCCGGGAACTGGGGCGATCTTCCGGCCTCGTACCACAATGGCGCGGCCGGATTCTCATTCGTCGACGGCCACTCGGAGGTCCACAAGTGGGTGGGCAAGACCTCCCGGGTCAAGATCAGGGCGATGGATGGAGCCGGGTTCGACAGTCCCTCCCTCAACACCCCGCAGGACAAGCAGGACATCCGCTGGCTGCTGTACCGGACCTCGGATCGGTGAAGGGGGCGGAGGGCGGAGGGCAAAGTCCAAAGATCAAGAACCCTTCCTCAGGGAAGGCCCCCTGCGCTCGCAGGCCCCAGGTTTCGGGAGCTCCTCAGCCCTCGAAGCGTTTGCCGACCACGATGGCGTTGTGGCCGCCGAATCCGAAGGAGTTGTTGGCGAATGCCCGGATGGTCCGCTCCTGGGGAGTGTGGGGCACCAGGTTGAGGTCGGCCTCGGGATCCGGGTTGTCGAGGTTGATGGTCGGCGGCGCCACCTGGGCTTCGACGGCCTTGCAGCAGATGGCCATCTCGATGGCGCCGGCGGCTCCCAGCATGTGGCCGGTCATGCTCTTGGTCGCGCTCGCGGCAAGAGTCTTCGCATGGTCCCCGAACACGTTCTTGATCATGCGCACCTCGCACAGGTCCCCGACCGGGGTGCTCGTGGCGTGGCAATTGATGTAGTCGATCTGGTCGGTGCGGAGTCCGGCGTGCCGCAGGGCCATCCGCATGGCACGTCCCGCACCTTCACCCTCCGGGTCGGGAGCCGTCATGTGGTTCGCATCGGCCGTGTTGCCGTAGCCGGCAACCTCGCAGTAGATGCGGGCGCCACGACGCCTGGCATGCTCCAGTTCCTCGAGCACGACCACGGCCGCGCCCTCGCCCATCACGAAGCCGTCCCGGTCCCTGTCGAAGGGTCTGCAGGCCTTCTCGGGTGCGTCATTGCGGGTGCTCATGGCACGCATGGCGCCGAAGCCGCTGATGCCGAGGGGGACGATGGAGGCCTCGGTGCCGCCGGCGAACATCACGGAGGCGTCCCCGCGCTTGATCGTCGCCCAGGCCTCGCCCAGGGCATGGGTGGCCGTGGCGCAGGCGGAGCAGGTCGCAAAGTTCGGCCCCCTCAGCTTGTAGTAGAGCGAGAACAGCCCCGAGGCCATGTTCAGGATCAGCATCGGGATCATGAACGGACTGATCCGCGAGGGCCCCTTGGAGAGGAGCACCGAGTGCTGCTCCTCCGTGGTGTGCAGGCCCCCGATGCCGGAGCCGATGAAGACGCCGATCTCGTCCCGGTTCGCCTTCTCGAGATCGAGGCCCGAGTCCTTCAGCGCACCCCATCCGGCGTAGATGCCGAAGTGGGAGAAGCGATCGGTCCGCCGGACCTCCTTCGGATTCGGGAAGGCCGGGTTCGGGTCGAAGTCCCGGATCTCCGCCGCGATCTGGCAGTCGTAGTTTGTGACGTCGAACGACGTGATGCGGCTGACACCCGAGCGGCCGGCGAGGATGTTCCTCCAGAGGGTGTCGGCATCGGTCCCCAGGCTGGAGACGCAACCGATTCCGGTGACGACGACGCGACGATCTGACCAGGAGCTCATGTTTGTCGGCCGGAGAGTGGCCGAGGTCGGCGGATCCGCGACAGGGAAAAAAACGGGGAACCCCTGGTTCCCGATCGGGCGGGCTGGAAAGAAAAAAAGGCAGCCGGAGAACCGGCTGCCTTCTGGAAGGATTCCAGAACTACTTCTGGAGCTCCTCGACGTACTTGAGGACGTCGCCGACGGTCTGGAGCTTCTCGGCCTCCTCGTCGGGGATCTCGACCCCGAATTCCTCCTCGAGGGCCATCACCAGCTCGACGGTGTCGAGCGAGTCGGCTCCGAGGTCCTCGATGAACTTGGCCTCGGGAGTGACCTGGTCTGCGTTGACGTTGAGCTGGTCAACGATGATGTCCTTGATGCGTTGCTCGATGGATTTTTCAGCGGCCATAGGGCTTTGTTTTTTGTGCGGCGCCTGTCTAGGCAGGGGGCGTTGAAGCGTCAAGACTTGTTCCGGTAATTTTCTCGGGGGTTCACATCACCATGCCGCCGTCGACGGTCAGGACCTGGCCCGTGATGTAGCGTCCGCCCGGACCTGCGAGGTAGACCGCGGCGTGCGCGATGTCCTCCGGCTGGCCGAGCGATCCCAGCGGGATCTGGGTGAGCAGCGACTCCTTCAGCTTCTCGTCGAGCCCCGCGGTCATGTCGGTCGCGATGAACCCGGGCGCGATCGCGTTGCAGGTCACGCCTCGGGACCCGAACTCCTTGGCGACGGACTTCGTGAATCCGATGAGCCCGGCCTTGCTGGCCGCATAGTTGCACTGGCCCGCGTTTCCGATGAGTCCGATCACGCTCGCGACGTTGATGATGCGGCCGGACCGCTGCTTGAGAAACGTGCGGGTGAAGGCCTTGGTCATGAGGAACGCCCCGCGCAGGTTCGTGTTCAGGACCGCGTCCCAGTCGGCGTCGCCCATCCTCATGAGCAGGCCGTCGCGTGTGACGCCCGCGTTGTTGACGAGGATGTCGACCCGTCCCGCCTCGGCCAGGATCTGCTCCGCCGCCTTGGCGATGGCCGCTCCATCCGCGACGTCCACGGCCAGACCCCAGGCCTTGCGGCCGAGGGCCCGGACCTCGTCGGCGATCCTGGCCGAGTTCTCCGCGGTCCGCGACACGCAGACCACGTCGGCGCCCTCCCGGGCGAATTGGAGTGCGATGGCGCGTCCGATGCCGCGTCCTGCGCCGGTGACGACCGCGACCTGGTTGGAGAGGAGGCTCATGTGCGTGCAACGCTCCCCTCCCGGATGCGGGGTCGTCAATAGCCTCGGCGCCCCACGACGGCGTCCCGTCTCCAAGGATCGGCGGCCTTGCCCGGTGGGGTTCCGTTCTCCACCGTGCCGGGGTCTTATGGCGACACCCCCCAGGACCTCATTCCGGCCCTTCATCCCCGACACCTCGAGGCTGCCCGAGTTCACGTTCCGCTCGCTGGTGGTGGGCACGCTGCTGGGCATCGTCTTCGGTGCATCCTCTCTCTACCTCACCCTCAAGGTTGGCCTCACGGTCAGCGCAAGCATCCCGGTGGCCGTGATCTCGATCACGCTGTTCAAGCTGTGGGCCCGCATGGGGGGACGTGAGGCGACCATCCTCGAGCACAACATCGCCCAGACCGCCGGTTCCGCCGGGGAATCCATCGCGTTCGGCGTCGGGGTCACCATGCCCGCCATCCTCATCCTCGGCTTCGATCTCGAGGTCGGCCGCGTCCTCCTCGTCGCCGTCCTGGGGGGACTGCTCGGGATCCTGATGATGATCCCGCTCCGTCGGGCGCTGATCGTCCAGCAGCATGGGGAGCTGAAGTATCCTGAGGGCACCGCATGCGCCGAGGTGCTCAAGGCCGGGGCGGGCGAGGAATCCCGGGCGGAGGCTGAT
>CAZZKQ010000268.1:0-5314 GCA_964654875.1 uncultured Verrucomicrobiota bacterium
GACGTCATTCCTGTGGGTTGTGACTTTGGCGGAACATTCACGCTGAGAAGCGAGCACGCCTTGAGGAATGCCTGGTGCCTGGTCCCGCGTGAAGAGGGGTTCCACGCCGGCGGGGATTGGTCCCACGAGTGGGTGGGAATCCTCGTGTACCGTCTGCGGGGATGGCTGTAGAACCACCGCGTGTGATGATCAGCTCTCTCCGGGCGGTGGATTGGAGTTTCGGTGGGCTGGTTTCCGGCTCGATGCGGGCGGAAGGGGTCTGGACCCGTCGTCTGCGGTTCGTCCTTCTGGGCTCATGGGTATTGGTGATCCTGCTGGGAACCGGCTGTGTCCATCGGCCACCGTCCCAGACCCGGCCGTTCCGGCTCGGACTCTATGGCATCCACACGAACCAGATGGCCCTGGTCCGCGAGGTGGGATTCGACCTCGTCCGCGGTCCGGCGGAACAGGGATTCCTCGATGCCGCCCAGTCCCATGGGCTCGGTGTCCTCGCCGAGCCCGGGGATTCGGCGGGCCCGAAGCTGCGTCCGGAGGTGGTGCGGCGCACCGTCCGACGGTTCGATCGCCACCCGGCCCTCTGGTCCTGGTATCTGAGCGACGAGCCCGATCTGAATGGAATCCCGGTCGAGGAGGTGAAGCGGGCCCAGCGGGAGGTGCGGCGAGCCGGTGGAACGAAACCCACCTCCCTGGTGGTGTTCGAGGGACCCTCGCTTTCGGAATATCATCAGACGGACATCCTGATGGTGGACCGGTACCCGATCGGCTGGCACCCGCTCGCCGCCTACTTCCAGCACCTCCGCCACGGAGGGGTCGCAGCCGGCGTGGGAAAGCGTCGGTTGTACGGGGTGGTCCAGGCGTTCGACTGGTCCTACTACCGCGACATCCTCGACGTGATCCCGGGCAGTCCGCTGGGGCCCCCCACCCGCGACGAGCTGCGTTGCATGGTCTATGGATCGTGGATCCTCGGAGTCGAGGGCCTCTTCTTCTACGCCTACGACGATGGCCGCTGGAGGATGTCGGAGCACCCGGAGGTCTGGACGGGGTTGTCCGACGTTGTCCGGGAGGTGCGGGCCCGGACGTCGCTCTTCGAGGGTCGGTTTGTTCCGAGTCGGCTGCGGGTCCGCTGCCAGGACCGCCGCCGCGAGTTCAACGAGGCCCTGGAGGGATCCCTGCTCTACGGGGTTTTCGAAGTCCCGACCGGCGGTGGCGGGATCGGTGCCGGTCATTACCTGGCCGTCGTCAACACCACCCAGGAAGAGCTGTGGGTCCGACTCGAGGGGCCGGGGGTCCCCCGTGGATCGATTCCGGTCCTCGGGGAGAACCGCACGGTCCTCGTCGAACCCGGCAGGCCGATCGACAGGCTTCCTCCCCATGGCGTGACGGTCTATGGACCCTTCGCCCCGATCCACCCCTGACCCCCTCCTGGGGGATCCCGGGATCGCCGTATCAGCCCGCAGGCTGGGCGGCAAGCCGGTGGAGATACTCCCAGGAGTAGATGCCCGTCCCGTGTCCATCGGCCCAGCGGGGCTGGAACCCGTAGCCCCCCACCAGCCCATAGGTGGACAGCGTGAAGGACTGGGCCACCAGCGGTTTGGGTTCCGGGCGATGGACGACACCGAGGACGTCCGTCTCACCCTGGCAGTTCGCGCAGGGGCAGCCCCGACGCAGCCGCTCGAGCGGTATGAAATCCTCACGCCCGTCGGTCCACTTGATGGCGAGCTCCGTGCCGATCACGGTGAGGCTGTCTGGTCGCATGCCGACAGCATGCCGTGGGCGGACCGGGTGTCCACTCCCGGGGATCCCCGATCCGACGAGAGGAATTCCCATGTCGATTGACATACGACCCGCCTCCCTGGCGGATCTTGAGATCGTACGGCACCTGGCCGAGCGGATCTGGCCCGCTTGCTACGGCACGATGCTGTCTCCGGGACAGATCCGGTACATGCTCGACTGGATGTATGCGCCGCATCGGCTGCGGTCGGAATGGGATCGGGGCGTCCGGTACCGGCTGGCATTCCACGACGGGGAGCCGGTCGGCTATCTCGCGTGGGAGCGGGAGCCCGGGACGGATTCCGCCTTCCTCAACAAGCTCTACCTCCTTCCGGAACTCCAGGGTCGGGGCCATGGCCAGGAGTTGATCCGTTGGATCTGTCGTGAGGTGTCGGGCGAGGGGATCCGTGTCCTGGAACTCCGCGTGAACCGCCAGAACCAGAGGGCGATTCGCGCCTATGACAGGGCGGGGTTCGTCGTGGTCCAGACCGTGGTCACCGACATCGGCGCTGGATTTGTGATGGATGACTTCCTGATGCGGATGGAACCCGGGCGGTTGACCTCCGCAGCCACCTCCTGACGGCCGGCCTAAGGTTTGTCGCTGCCGATTCGATAGAGGTGCTCCTTCGTCCGGAGGAACAGGGCACCATCAGCCACGGCCGGGCTCGCGAGGGTGCGTTCCGCGAGATCATTCCTCGCCACGATCTCGAAGGTGGGGTCGGCCTTCACGACGGTGCAGAGTCCGGCTTCGTTGATGAAATAGACCCGACTCTCGGCGCCCACGAGGGACGCCGAATAGTCGCCCGGAAGGCGTTCGTTCCAGAGCACCTTCCCGGTGGCGGCTTCGGCGCAGGTGGCGACGCCGCCGTCCGAGACGAAATAGATCCTTCCCTGGTCCACCAGCACCGAGGGGGTGTTGGGGGCGCCCCGATTCGTCTGCCAGGCGATGTGGGTTGCGGTGAGGTCTCCTTCGCCCCCGGGGCGGATCGCGAGGAGGCTGGCCCGGTCATAACCCGTCCCGATGAACAGAAGTCCATGGGCGAAGACGGGTCGCGGCACCACGGAGTAGCCGTTGCCATAGGTGACCCGCCAGAGTTCACGTCCGGTGGGCGGATCATAGGCCAACACCGCACCGCTGGCCGGGCTGATGATCTCCCGACGGGTGCCATTGGTGATCAGCAGGGCGGTGCTGAACGAGAATTTCTTGGCGGCGTCGGTCTCCCGGTCCCGACGCCAGCGGATGTCACCCGACCTGGCGTCGAGCAGCACGGCGAAGGGTTTCTCGGCGCCATCACAGCTGAAGAAGATCCCGTCGCCCGCGTGGATCGGAGACCCGCCGTTGCCGTGCACCGGAGAGTATTTCAACGACGTCTGACGCCACAGGACCTTGCCGGTGGAATCCAGACAGGCTGTCCCCAGATGGCCGAAATGGACCACGATCCGGTCCTGGAACACCAATGGGGTCGGACTGGCCTTGGAGTTCTTGGAATGCATCGAACCCCCGGTGCCGGGCTCCTCGAAGACGATCTGGTTCCAGACCGTGTGTCCGTCCTTCGGATCCAGGGCCAGGGCCCGGAGCTCGAGTCCACCCTGGGGCGATGGGGTGGCGGTGGTCAGGTAGATCCGGCCGTGGGCCAGCACGGGTGACGACCAACCCTCCCCGGCGATCGGGACCTTCCATGCGATGTTGCTGGTGGTGGTCCAGTGGGTCGGAACCTGTCGGGCCTCCGAGAGGCCCTGGCCGGAGGGCCCCCGGAACTCCGGCCAATCGGTTGCGGCCTCGGCTCCCCGCTCGGGGATGAGAACGGCGAATCCGATCAGGACCGGCAGCATGATGCGGCGAAGGAAGGGCATGGCGGGACACTACGCGCCGCCCCGATCCACGGGAAGGCTGTCGATCCAACATGGGGTCGACGCAGCCCGGTGGCGGTTCCCCGCCAACGAAAACGGCCCGCAGGACATCCTGCGGGCCGTGACGGAAAACGTCTTGGGAGGGCTCAGGCCGCTGGGGCGGCGGCGACCTCCTCGATCTTCGAGTTCAGCTCGAGCCAGTCGAGGACCTTGCCGGAGAGGATGTCCTGCTGGATCTCCGGGAAGGCGTTCCGGTCCTGGAGGACCTTCACCATCTTGGCCGGTTCCATGTTGTTCTGCTGCGCAAGGGCGAGGACCCGCTGGGTGATCTCCTGGTTGGAGATCGTGATCTTCTCCGTCTCGGCGATGCGGTTGAGCACGAAGGCGGCCTTGACGCGGTCGACCGCATTCGTCTGCGCGCTCTGGAAGATCTCGTTCTTCTTCGACTCGATGACCTCCTTGTCGACGCCGCGCTGCTGGTTCTCGTTGACGATGTTGTACACCAGATTGCGGGTCTCCGTGGAGACGACGCTCTCGGGCAGATCGAAGGTCACCAAGCCGAGCAGCTGCTTCAGCAGCTGGTCGCGCACGGCGCGCTTGGAGCGGAAATCGAGCTCGTTCTGGAGGTCACGCTGCACGCCGGTCTTCAGTTCTTCGACACTGGCGGCGCCGAAGCCCTTGGCGAAGGCATCGTCGACCACGGGGAGGGCCTTCTCCTTCACGCCGGTGACGGAGACTTCGAACACGCCTTCCTTGCCCTGGACCTCGGCAATGACGAAGTCGGCCGGAAAGGTGACCTTCACGGAGCGGGTGTCGCCGGCCGAGGCGCCCACGAGCTGTTCAGTGAAGCCGGGGATGAAGGAGTTCTCCTGGATCAGCATCCACATGCCCTCCTTCTCGGTGAGCCCCTTGGCGGTGGGGTTGAACCCGGTGATCGGCTTTCCCTCGCAGGTTCCCTTGTAGTCGACCACGGCGACGTCGCCGGTCTGGGTCGGACGGCTGACATCATTGTAGGTGGCCTGCTGTTCCCGGAGGATGTTGAGGGCCTTCTCCACCTCGGCAGGGCCGGCGGTGGCGGTCTCACGCTTGGCCGACAGATTCTTGTAGTCGGGCAGCTCGAACTGGGGTGCATGCTCCAGCGTGACGGTGTAGCTGAAGGCCTGTCCCCGGCCGAAGGACTGCTCCTCGACGCCCAGGGTGACGAGCACCCGCAGCTTCTCCTTCTCGGTGGCGTCGCGATAGGAGCCCTCGAAGAGCTTCTTCCGGGCGTCCTCGGCGATCCGGTCGGCGAAATTCTTCACCACGAGGTGCTTGGGGGACTTGCCGGGACGGAATCCCGGCAGCTGGGCGTACTTCTGGTACTGCCCACCCACCTCCTCGAAGGCGGCATCCACACGGTCGACGGGCACCTCGATGCGCAGCAGCTTCCGGCAGGGTCCCAGCGATTCGACGGTCACGTTCACGATTCAGTTCCTTTTCTACGGGATTTTCAGGGGTCGCGGCGACCGGAGGGCCTCCGCTGACAAAGAGGGCCAAGCTAGGAAAGCCGCAGCCTTATGGTCAAGTGTCCGGTTCGATTGAACGGGATCACCCGTGGTCTGACGGGGGGCGTTGGCGGCCAAAGTTGGCGATTGGCGGATCCCGGAGGCACGGCGACCCTGTCGGGCAGACATCCATGCAAACCCCCACCGTC
>CAZZKQ010000269.1:0-5311 GCA_964654875.1 uncultured Verrucomicrobiota bacterium
GCAGTCCGCAACCGTCCCCTTCGGGCTCGGCAGTTGGGATCGGCCCGGATGATGTCAAACATGCCGCAAGGCTCACCCGGAGAGCCCGATCGAGGCAACTGGTGTCTGACCCTCGGGTCTGAACTGGTGTCCGACGAGACCCCGGAATGCCGGGTGCTTTGGATCCTTCCACCTCCGGCGGACAGACGGGTCGGTTCATGCTCCCAAGATGCGCCCCACAACAAGATCAGGGCTCGCGCGTGGAACCCGGATGCAGTATTCAGTCCCGCCATCATGGCCCGGCTCATCGCCCTCGTCGTCGTCGGCTGCGTTCTCGTGGCCGTCGGCGGAATCCTGCTCTCGAGCCGTTTCAGGACCAACGACTACCGGCATGGGTCATTCACCACCTGGGTGAAGCGGACGGGCCCGGAGGCACGGGTCAACGAAGCTGTCGCCCTGATGGGAGCCACCGCCATCCCGGACCTTTTGGAGCTCCTGAATTGGACGCCGAACGCAACGGAACGGAATTCCAGAAAACTCCACGACACCCTCCCCAATTCCTGGCGCAGACATTTCCGAATTCTGGAGGTCTCCGACCCGGACCTGGTTCACATCCAAGCCCTCGGCGCCCTTGGCGGGCTCGGCCCAGAGGCGCTCCAGGCCCTGCCGGCTGTGCTGTCCTGGACAACCGTTGGCGGACCGGTCGGAGAGGAAGCGCTCATCGCAGCGCTGAGGATCGCACCGGGTTCCCCGGAGGTGACTCAGAAAGTCGTTGCGATGCTGCTGGATCGGCCCGCCCGGCGCGATCAGGCAGCACGGGCAATGGTGGCCACTCAGGTCCCAGTCGAGGGCGCCCTGACGGCCTTGGTTCAATCCCTCCGAGACGGCCCACCCCCCAATCCCGAGATCCTCTCCGCGATCAGCCTCTATGGCCGCGAGGCCTCCAGCGCCGTATCGAGGCTCGGGCCATCACTCAGGGATGCCTCCACAAAATCCGCCGCCATCGACGTCCTCAGGGCCGCGGGCCCCACCGCGTTGCCGATGCTTCCGGAGATTCGGCAGGAGCTTGATCCCAGCTCATCGGTGGTCGTGGGCGCGCTGGAGGTCGCTGGTCGTTGCGGCATCCCAGCATCAGCCTACCTCCCCGCCATCAAGGATCTCGAGCGATCACGGGATGGCAGCATCGGGATGCTGGCTTCCATCGCGCGCGCGAGGATCGAGGGACGGCCCACCAACGCCATTCCGGCGATGGTCCGCGAACTTCGTCTTCCAGTGGCCGATGCAACCCACCCCTACAGCCCGATGCATCCCGGACTCCGAGACATCCGCCTCTCCTCAAGGCAGGCCGCCGCATGGCTCCTGGGCGAGCTGGGGACATCGGCGAAGGCTGCCTCCTCGGATCTCAATGCCACCCTACGGTCGGAAGATCCAAGGCTCATGGTCCTCGCGGCATGGTCCCTTTGGAAAATCAACCAAGAGGCGGAACCCTCGGTTGGTGTCATCCGACGAGGCCTCGCATTCGCCCAGGATCCCGTCGCCCAACGGATCGCAATCGAAGCCGTGACCGAGCTGGGATCCCTTGCGAACCTGGCCTTCGAGGATCTCGAGCGGATCGAGCGTCAGGATCTGAGACTGAAAGGGCCGGCACGGGCGGCTCTCGATCATCTCCAGGGCCTCGCACCGCTCCGCGGCCCATGATGATCCATCGGATCCGTTTCGGTCATCGATCCAAGGCGTGGACCTCGGGAAACGAACCGTGACAAATCATTGATGCCCTGCGCCGGTTGCGGCCTGCCATGAAGGAATTCGACCTCATTGCGATGCTGATCCCATCGCTGCCCACGAATGGCTCCGTCATCCAGGGTGCTGGTGACGACTGCGCGATCGTGGAGACGGGATCCCCCGACACCCAGACGCTCCTGAAGGTGGATGCCGTGGTGGAGGGCATCCATTTCCTGCGAGGGACGGATCCCGTCAGGGTCGGACACAAGGCCCTCGGCCGATGCCTGAGCGACATCGCCGCCATGGGAGGAGCGCCCGTTGCCGCCCTGGTGACGCTGGGGCTTCCCAAGGACCATGATCCTGAATCGATCCGCCACCTCTACGAAGGGCTCGGCAGGCTCGCGACACGACACGGGGTCGCCATCGTCGGAGGCGAGACCACGACCAGCCCCGAGCGTCTCTGGATCAGTGTGAGCCTCATGGGGTCCGTCCCCAGGGGAAAGGCCATCCTGAGGTCCGGAGGATGTGAAGGCGATGCCGTGTTCGTCACTGGCGAGCTGGGCGGATCCCTCGCCGGAAAGCACCTGGACTTCGAACCCCGACTTGAAGAGGGACGCTGGCTGGCAGAATCCGGCCGGGTCCACGCCATGCTCGACCTCAGCGACGGACTGGCCGGGGATCTCGGGCACCTGCTGGCGGCGAGCGGTGGACTCGGGGCCAAGTTGATGGCCACGTCGCTGCCGATCAGCAGGGCGGCCATCCAACGCGCGAGGGAGGTCCCCGGTGCCCGTCCTCCTCGGGCAGCAGCACTGATCGACGGCGAGGATTTCGAGCTGCTGTTCACCACCAGCCCGAGGGATGCGGTACCGCTGCTGGATGCCTGGAGAGCCCGGTTCCCGGACCTCCGCCTGACCTGCATCGGACGCCTCACCCGGGAACCCGGGATCCGGCTCCGGACCGAACAGGGTCTGCAGATCATTCCAACCCGTGCCTACGAACATTTTGCATGAACGGCCTGCCGACCAGAACCTGGATCTCCCGATCGGTCGGAGACACGGAAGCCCTCGGAGCGCGCATCGGAGGCGTCGCCTCACGGGGCCAGGTGATCGGACTGGGTGGCGACCTCGGTGCCGGCAAGACGGCACTCATCCGGGGACTCGCCCGCGGACTCGGATTCACCGGGCGCATCCATTCGCCAACCTTCTCCCTCATCAATCTCTACGAAGGCGGTCGCCTCCCACTGTTCCATCTCGACCTCTACCGACTCGATGGACCCGCCGCGATCCACGAAGCCGGACTCGAGGACTATCTCATCCACCCGGAGGGCATCAGCGCCGTGGAGTGGATCGGACGATGGACACCCCCTCACGGAACAGCACCCCACTGGTCCATCCACCTGACCGCGATCAACGAGACCACACGGGAGATCACCCATGACGTCCCTGGCCTTTGAGTTTTCAACCGACCGCCGGACGGTCGCCATCGCGAGGGATGGACTCATCCTCGCGCAGAGCCTCCTCGAGCGGGTCCGCGAAACGCCCCTGCCCTCATTGGTTTCCAAGGTGCTGACAGATGCCGGGATCCAGCCCCGGGACATCGACCGCCTGGTGGTTGGCCTCGGCCCCGGAAGCTACACCGGGGTTCGGCTGGCGATCTCCTTCGCCCAAGGATGGCATCTCGGAATGGGGACCCCCGTGATCGGCATCCCCAGCCTCGAGGCATTGGCAGCGGCTGCGGAACGTCTCCAGGGTTGCACCCTGTTGGCGGTCGATGCCCAGCGGGGGGAATATGCCGTCGCCCGAACCGAGGCAGGCCATCTCCTGGAACCCCCGCGGCTGTGTTCCCTGGATGACATCAAGGCCCAGATGGGCCTGGGCCTCCGGGTGGCCGGTCCGGATCTGGGTCCTGCGCTACCCGACGCCATTGTGCTCCATCCCGAGGCCGCCTGGCTGTCGCTCCAGACGGATCAGCACAAGCCGCTGTCGCCGGAGCAACTGGCGCCCGTCTACCTCCGGGAAGCCGCTTTCGTGAAGGCACCCACGCCGAGACCCTCTTGACGACTCCGGCACTCGGAGAGCGGCTTCCACGCTCAAAAACTGCTCCCGCCGAACTTCCCAGCAGGACATCTTCGGAACGTGCCGCCGATCTACTTCGACTTCAATGCCACGACACCGCTCGACGCGGGGGTCCGGGCCGCCATGGAGCCGACGCAGGATCTGGCCTGGGGCAATCCCTCGAGCGTCCATCAGGTGGGCCGGGCCGCCCGGGCAGCGCTCGACGAGGCCCGCTATCGGCTGGCGTCCCTGTGGAAGTGCAAGCCCAGCGAGGTGACCTTCACGGGCGGCGGCACCGAGTCCAACAATCTCGCCCTCTTCGGCACCGCCCGCCTGCTCCGCTCGAAGGGGACACACCTCGTCACCTCGTCCATCGAGCACCATGCCGTGCTGCACGCCTTGGACCACTTGGAGCGGCATGAGGGATTCGAGGTGACGCGCCTTCCTGTCGACGAACACGGACGCGTGGATCCAGAGGATGTCCGCAGGGCCCTGCGTCCCGACACGATCCTGGTCTCCGTGATGGCGGCCAACAATGAGATCGGAACCCTGCAACCCGTCGCCCAGATCGGAACCCTCTGCCGCGAGGCGGGGGTCGTCTTCCACACCGATGCCGTCCAGGCCTTCGGAAAGTGCCCCTTTGCAGACATCCATCAGTTCCAGGCCGACCTCGTCTCGGTCTGCGCCCACAAGTTCCACGGACCCAAGGGTGCAGGGGCCCTGTTCATCCGATCACCGCTCCAGCCGAGGCCCACTCAGGTTGGAGGTGGCCACGAGAACGAACGCCGTGCCGGGACGGAGAACCTTCCGGCTATCGTCGGCCTCGTGGAGTCGTTTTCCCGATTTGTCCCGCAACCCGTCTTTTCCCACGAGCCCCTATTCGATTGGACCCAGAGGCTCGCCGAAGCGGCTTGTGCCCTGCCAGGGGTCTCCCTGCGCGGACATCCCACCGATCGTCTCGTGAATACGATCGCGTTCTCTGTGACAGGGACGGATAGCATCGCGCTCATGGCAGCCCTCGACCTCGAGGGCATCTGCGCCTCGAGTGGATCCGCCTGCTCCGCTGGATCCCTGGAACCCAGCCACGTCCTGCGGGCCATCGGCGTCCCCCCCGAGGAAGCCACGGCACTGGTCCGCTTTTCCCTCGGCCGAACGTCCACAGTCGAGGAGGTCGATCAGGTGATCGCCCTCCTGCCGGAGGTGATCCGGCGCGTCCGAAGGGGATCGCGCATGGGGGCGTGAGCGCCGGAATCCGACCCGAGGCTTGACCCAATCGGTTCGAATGCCGGACCGTTTCCTCCGTCGATTCCCCGCACTCATGAACCCATCCCCTTCCCTGCCGTCGCAGTCGCGTCGGCGTTTCCTCCGCAACTCCTCCGCCGCGACCGCGTTCGCCCTGGCTGCCCCCTCGGTGATCCTCCGGGAGAAGGCGTTCGCCGCGAACAGCGACACGCTCAAGATCGGTCTCATCGGCTGCGGCGGCCGTGGCACCGGCGCCGCCGGCAATGCGCTCACGGCGGATGACAACTGCGTGCTGACCGCGGTTGCCGACGCCT
>CAZZKQ010000270.1:0-5295 GCA_964654875.1 uncultured Verrucomicrobiota bacterium
CCACTGTGGACGAACATGACACCGTCCATGAACTGGACCCCATGCTGGGCGCAGGCGCCGACCATCTCCTGGAGATCGGCAGCGGTCGGCGCGCAGGGCTTCTCGCAGACGACGTGCTTCCCGGCACGGGCCGCACGAACAACCCAGTCCTTCCGGAGTCCGGTCGGAAGCGGGATGTAGACGGCATCGACCTCCGGGCTTTCGAGCAGGGCCTCATAGCTGCCGAGCGCCCTGGGTGGCGTCGGCAGGGGCACCTGGGACTGGCACTGACCGATGAAGGCCTGGGCACGTGCGACGTCGCGGCTGGCGACGGCGGCCAGGACGGAGTTGCCGGTGTTGTGGATCGCCTGCCAGTTCTTGCGGGCGATGTTGGCGGTGCCGAGGAAACCCCAGCGGACGGGTTGGGTGCTCATGGAAAGTGGAACCCCGAGGATCCTCGACGGACCCCCGGGGTTCCAGATTTTTGCCGTTGTTCCCACCGGTTGCACACCGGCGGGTTCACGGGGGGCCTCCGTCAGCCGATGAGGGCCTCGGGGGTCGGGGTCGCACGGCGACGGAGCATCTGACGCCCTGCCAGCAGGGCGAGTCCGATGCCCGCGAGACCGGGACTGGCCTCGGGAACCGTGGAGAAGGTCTGGTCGAAGTCGCTGACGAAGACCCGTGAGCCTTCGGCGGAACCCGTGCTCATGGCAAAATCCTTGCGGACCTGGACCGAGCTGTAGGGGCCGCCCGCGAAGACATCGTGATCCACCAGTTGGCTCCCCAGCGCATCGGTGTAGACGTATTTGTTGGCGAGGGTCTGACTGTTGAGAGGATTGATGACCCCTTCGACCACCTGGGCTATCCCGCTGCCCAAGGCCGATCCCGTCAGCGCCAGCGTGTTGTCCGTGAGGACCGGGGAGAGGAACGTATGGCTGACGGTGAATTCGAAGCTCAGGTCGTAGGTCTGGGCAGGGCCGGCAAGGGTCCAGAGCGCCGACTGAAAGCGGAGTCCCGGCTCAACCTGCAGTCCGCCGACGCCGCCCCAGATCGGGACCACGAAGATCTGGTCATAGGGAACGTTCAGGTTCCCGATCTGGCTGACGTTCTGGAACCCGGAGAACGTCAGGTCGTTTTGGGCTCCGGGATGGTTGATCGGGTCAAAGACCCGGATGGAGGCTCCGTTGATCAGGTCCTGGAGCGTGGTGGCAGCGTGGGTGGCGGGGAGACCGCCGAGCCAGACGACCGCCAAGGCGGTCGCCAGTTGTTTTAGGCTACGGTTCATTGGGTATTGAGGTGAGGTTTTGGAATCGCCGACCAGAGGGGTCGGCCCGGGTCCATCCAGCACCCCAGGGACCACCCCCGGTTCCCATTCCACGCATGCCCCGTAAACCACTGGACTCCAGAGAGTTGAACCACAACCGACTCGAGGATCCATTCGCCCCGTGGTGACAGGCATTGGGCGTGGTCCCCCAGGAAGAAGCCGCTGGACTGGGGGCAGACCCCCTCTGACGGCGGAAGGCGAGGCAGAAGGTCCTCCCGATGAAGACCCTGCTGGTCCAACCGAATTGTGGACCGGGGGGTGCGGGCTGACTCAGACTCGGAGGGCTCCATGAACTTGGCACACCACCGAGAGGCGGACCGGTTGATCCTCTCACTCCAGGGCCGACTCGATCACGATACGGCTCCCACACTCACCCAGGTTGTCGACCACCAGCTCGATGGCGTGACGGAGCTCGTGCTGGATTTCGACGGCCTGGAGCACGTCTCCTCGCTCGGTCTTCGAGTCCTGCTGGCGGCGCAGAAACGCATGCATGCGATCCACGGCAGCCTCGTCGTGCGGAATGTGAACCCGGCGATCGCCACCGTGTTCGAGATCACGGGCTTTGACCGGATTCTGGAGTACGAGCGGAAGCCTCGTCGACTGTCGATCGACGGCCTCGAGTTGATCGCCAAGGGCGGGAATGGGGAGTGCTTCAGGGTGGATGACGAGACGGTGCTGAAGCTGTATTTCGACCATATCGACGACGCCTCGGCCTCCAGGGAGAAGCGTCTCGCGAAGAAGGCATTCGTGGCAGGGGTGCCGACCGCGATCTCCTATGAGGTGGTGGTCTGTGGCACCCGCAGAGGTGTCCTGTACGAGATGATCAACGCGGACACCCTCTCGAAGTACATCGAGAGACATGTCGAACGCCTGGAAGCCGTGGTGGACCACTACGTTGGCTTCTGCAGGCAGATCCACTCGATCGTTCCGGACCAGGGTGCCTTTCCCGACGCCATCGACATCGCCTGCGGCCACGTGGAGGCCTGCGACCTCTTCAATGCCGGTCAGAGGTCGGCGATTCTGGACAGGCTGCACCGTGTCGAACGGAGGAGCACGTTGATCCATTGGGACCTCCATCCGGGGAACATCATGATGCAGGGGGATGTTCCCTGCCTGATCGACATGGGGGACATGGCGACGGGCACGCCGTACTTCGATCTGGGCCCGATCCGGCAGATCCTCCAGTTCCATTCGGAAACGGGTCTCTGCCAGAAGATCATCGGCCTCGACAACGGAATTGCCCGCCGTGTCTGGCCGCTGTTCGTTGCGCGATACTTCAACAACCCGCCCCCGGACGAACTGGCGGCAATCGAGGAGAACATCCGGTTCTTCCAGGCCATACGGAACGTCCTCCTGTACCGGTGCGGCACCGGAGGGGACTCCATGCGGGCACGCCGCAGGGAGATGATCCTGCAGCTCCTGCCCAAGGAGATCACGCAGGCCCCGGCCTAGGCCGCTCCACAGAATCCGTGTCCCTCCCGAAGGACCTGGAAACCAGTCGGAGACGGTCACCCCTCTGGTTTCACCGTGATCCGGTCTCCGCCCCGCCCGACCGGATCCAGCGGGGAGACACTCCTCCACGTCCACGGATCGCAGATGTCTCTTCCCCCGATCCATCGAACCCGCGTCGGGTCGCCCGGGGTGATCCGTGCCGGGACGTTTCCGCGCCCTTGGGACTGAAGATCCGTTTGAAACCTGGTCGGACCCTATCCAACGTTCCGACACGCCCATGGCCACCCGAATTCCGATCCGGTTTCTGCAGCCGCTGTGCGGCATCCTCATGGGGGTCTGCATGCCCCCGAGCTCCCAGGCAGAGGTGGCGCTGATGCGGGTGCCTGATGGCGGGATCCAGCCCCAGGTGATCACCGACGCGGCCGGCACCGTCCACCTCCTCTACTTCAAGGGAGATCCCTCCGGCGGGGACCTGTTCTACGTCCATCGCCGTCGAAACAGTCCGGGATTCTCCCGACCGATCCGGGTCAACAGCCAGCCCGGCAGCTCCATTGCGATCGGGACGATTCGGGGGGGGCAGCTGGCGTTGGGACAGGCGGGTAGGATCCACGTGGCATGGAATGGACATGCCCCCCGGGAGGGAACCTTCATGGAGGCCCCCATGCTCTACACCAGGCTCAACGACGCAGGCACCGGGTTCGAGCCCGAGCGGGATGTGATCCAGAACGCACGCGGCCTCGATGGCGGTGGGTCCCTGGCCGCGGATTCCAAGGGAACGGTCCTGGTCACCTGGCATGCACCCCGTCCTGGGAATACCCGGGGCGAGGCCGGCAGATCCGTGTTCATCGCCCGGTCAACGGATGGCGGACGGACATTCGGCCCCGAGCAACCGGTGCCGCGACTGGATACGGGCGCCTGCGGCTGCTGCGGCATGAAGGCCTTCTTGGACAGCCATGGGACCCTGTTCCTGTCGTATCGGGGAGCCAACGAGTCAGGGAGCCGCGACCAGGTCCTGGTTGCGGGACCCGACGGCGGATTGGAACTCAAGGTGCTCCTGGAGGATCCGTGGAAGATCAGCGCCTGCCCGATGAGCAGCACCTCGTGGACCGAGGCGGGCCGACGGATTCTGGGCGCCTGGGAGACCCGCGGGAAGGTCTGCTGGGCCGCCTTCGGGCCAACGGGAGCCATCGCTGACCCCCCGGTGACACCCCCCACTCCGGGGAGGAACCCCAAGCATCCGATCGCGGTCGGGAATTCCCGAGGCGAGACGCTGCTGGCCTGGACCGAGGGCACGGGTTGGGCACGGGGCGGGGATGTCGCCTGGCAGCGGTTCGATGCCCAGGGCAAGCCGATGGGCGAGAAAGGGGTGGCTCCCGGCGTGCCCACGTGGAGCCTGGTGGCGGCCATCACGGATCCCGACGGTGGATTCGTGCTGATCTACTGAGGGGATCGGCCGGCCTTGGATGAACCTGGCGGATCCGGGGTTCCAAACAAAAACGGCTGGTGCACTGGCACCAGCCGTTCGTGGGAACCGAGGGGTCTGAGCCTCAGAACGTGTTCTTCCGATATGCACCCATCTTCGGGGCGTCCGGGTTCACCTCGGGGCCGAAGTAGCGGAGGGTCACCAGCGGCTCGGTCTCGCTGGTGTTCTCGAAGGTCACGCCCGCCTTGGCGCCGTCCTCCGTGCAGAAGTATTCGTCCTCGGTCAGCTCCGTGAATCGGATCAGCTTCGGGCTGTTCAACGGTTGGCCGTTGATCTTGCCCACGCCCTGGACGCAGATGAGACCGTAGGCGCCGGTGTCCCTCACCGTGACCTTCGTTCCCGGATCCACGGTGAGCTCCTTCGCGGTGAACAGCTGCTCACCGTCGATGGTGCCATACACGATCCAGCGGTCGACATAGCCCTCCTTGCGGGTGTCCGCGACCGGCACGGGCTCGAGGTAGTGGTTGTCTTTGAACTTCGGGTCGACGTTCTTGTCCCAGTCCAGCTGGTCGACGATGAAGTCGAGGTCGTGATGGTACTTCTTGGGCATGTCCTTCACCAGGAGGCTCCACGGGACATAGCGGCCCTCGACCATGCTCTGGTACATGCCGAAGACGTCGCTGCCCCACTGCGGCTCATAGGTGCAGAGGCTGCCCGGGGCATGGAGCACGCAGGGGTCGATGAGCCATCCGGTGCCGGGCTTGAGACGATAGGCCTTCGAGAGGTCGAGGATCCCGTTGTCGCCCCGGTTCCAATCCTCGAGGCATTTCCGGACCTGGGCCTTGGTGGTGCCGGGCTCGAGTCCCATGAACGTGTAGGGGAAGTTGTTCCCGACGTTGTTGTGCTGCGGCGGGAAGTAGTAGCTCTCGGGCTTGCCCTCCTGGCCGACCAGCCTGGCCTGCTTGGCCGACTGGTGCATGTGGTGGGGGATGGGGCCCATGTTGTCGAAGAACTTGGAGTAGACCGGCCAGCGGCCGTACTTCTTCCAGATCGCCTTGCCGACGATCGACGACCCGCAGTCCTCGACCGCCTTGCGGAGGGTGAACCGCTCCGAGCC
>CAZZKQ010000271.1:0-5288 GCA_964654875.1 uncultured Verrucomicrobiota bacterium
AGGAGGCCAAGGCCACGGGAGGCTGAGGGCCGCCCTCCGCGATCCGGGTCCTTCCCAGGATGGCATTGCGTCGAGGTCCGCCTAGGATCCATCTCCCATGGCCCGCGCCTTCGAACTGGTTGCCCCGTACGGTCCCGCCGGAGACCAGCCGGCGGCCATCGACAAGCTCAGCGAGGGACTCCGCCGCGGGGTGAAGCAGCAGGTCCTGCTGGGCGTCACCGGGTCGGGCAAGACCTTCACGATGGCCAACTGCATCGCCCAGCACGGCCGTCCCACCCTCATCATCTCCCACAACAAGACCCTCGCCGCCCAGCTCTACGCGGAGTTCAAGGCCTTCTTCCCCAACAACGCCGTCGAATACTTCGTCAGCTACTTCGACTACTACCAGCCCGAGGCCTACATCCCACGGACCGACACCTTCATCGAAAAGGACTCCTCGGTGAATGATGAGATCGAGCGCCTCCGTCTTTCCGCCCTCTCCAACCTCCTGTCGCGTCGCGACGTCATCGTCGTCGCCAGCGTCTCCTGCATCTACGGCATCGGCGACCGCCGCGACTACGAGTCGATGGTCATCCCCCTTCGGGTCGGACAGCAGATCGGCCGCAATGTCCTGCTCGAGCGGCTGGTGGACCTCCAATACTCCCGCAACGACTACGAGGTGACGCGCGGCAAGTTCCGGGTCCGGGGGGATGTCATCGAGCTGCAGCCGGCCTATGCGGAGGATGCGGTGCGGATCGAGTTCTTCGGCGACGAGATCGAGCGGTTCACTCGGTTCGATCCCCTGACGGGCGACACCATCGAGCCGCTCGAGGGATTCAACATCTTCCCGAGCAAGCAGTTCGCCACGCCGCAGGAGAAGATCAACCGGTCGATCCTCACCATCCGCGAGGAGCTCGGCGAGCGGATCGCATGGTTCGAGAAGCAGGGAAAGCTCCTCGAGGCGCAGCGGATCAAGATGCGGTGCGAGTTCGATCTCGAGCAGCTCCAGGAACTGGGATTCTGCTCCGGGATCGAGAACTACTCCCGCCACATCTCGGGACGTCCGCCCGGCTCGCGTCCGGGCGTCCTCATCGACTTCTTCCCGGAGGACTTCCTCCTGATCATCGACGAATCCCACGCCACGCTGCCGCAGGTCCAGGGTATGCACGCGGGCGACATGGCCCGGAAATCGGTGCTGGTGGACCATGGATTCCGGCTTCCCAGCGCCCTCGACAACCGGCCGCTCAATTTCGAGGAGTTCCGTAGCGTTGTCGGCCAGGCCATCTATGTCAGCGCCACCCCGGGCCCCCAGGAACTCGAGTGGGCCGGCCCCTCCAACGTGGCCGAGCAGATCGTCCGCCCCACGGGACTCATCGACCCCGAGGTCGTCATCAAGCCGCTGAAGGGACAGATCGACGACCTGCTCGAGGAGGTCCGCCAGCGGGTCGACCGCAGGCAGCGCGTGCTGGTGACGACCCTCACGAAGCGGACTGCCGAGGAACTCACGGACTACCTCCGGGACCTCGGGGTGAATGTCCGGTACCTCCACAGCGAGATCGATGCCATCGAGCGGGTCGAGATCCTGCGCGCGCTCCGCAAGGGGGACTGCGACGTGCTGGTCGGGATCAACCTGCTCCGGGAGGGGCTCGATCTGCCGGAGGTCTCGCTGGTCGCGATCCTGGATGCCGACAAGGAGGGCTATCTCCGGAGCGCGACGAGCCTCATCCAGACCGCGGGTCGTGCGGCGCGGCATCTGGACGGCAAGGTGATCCTGTATGCCGACGTCCGGACCCAGAGCATCCAGAAGTTCCTGGCCGTCTCGGAGTACCGACGCGGACGTCAGATCGCCTACAACAAGGAACACGGCATCACGCCACGTTCCGTCACCCGGGCGGTCGAGGGGAGCCTGGCGAGCCAGCCCGAGGGGCGCACCGCTGCGGCCGCGGCCCTGCATGAAAGCGTGGAGCAGTTCGACCTCACCGAGACGCTCCGGGAGCTGGAACAGGAGATGGTCCAGGCCGCAGGGAACCTCGAGTTCGAGAAGGCGGCCCTGCTGCGGGACCAGATCCGGGAACTCAAACGCCGCGTCGATGGGGCCGAACTGAAGTCGCCCGGCCTGACCGAAAAGGCCGTCCGATACAGCAGTCCAGGACGGGATCGGGGCCGTGGCCGGAAACGGCGGTGACCGGAGGAGGCATGGACACCCCCAGCAGGCCCCATCCCACGTCGACGCGTCCCCACCGCCTGGTGCTGCTGTGTCTCGTGACGGCCGCGTTCTGGCTGGGGGGATGCCGGCACGGTGCGGCCTCGCGTCCCGGGGCGCTCTCGTGGAGATGGACCCCGATCGACGGCGACGGCCGGGAGGAGGTCGGCCATCCGGGTCCGACGGATCGGGCGGTGGTCCTGGCCTTTCTCGGAACGGAGTGTCCGATCGCCCAGCGGATGCTTCCGGAGCTGGACCGGTTGCAGCAGGAACTCGGTCCGCGAGGGGTCAGGTTCCTGTCGATCTATCCCAACGCCGGCGAGACCCGGGAAGGAATCCAACAGCAGCGTCGTCGTGCCGGTCTGGCCGGCGAGGCTGGGTTTGACCCCGGACAGCGTCTGGTGGACCGCTGGCAGGTGACGGTCACGCCGGAGGTCGTGGCCCTCGCCGCGGATGGGTCGCTGATCTATCGTGGCCGCGTGAATGACCAGTATGCAGCGCTGGGGAAGGGGAGGCCGGCTGCGACCCGACACGATCTCCGGGAGGCCCTGGAGGCATTCCTGGCCACGGGGATGGCGGAGGGCGGGCGGACCGTCCCGGTGGGATGTCGGATCCTTCGGACGCCATGAGACCCCGTATCGCCATCGGACTGGTTCTGTGCGCTGTGGGGCTGGCCATGGGCCGGGGGGCCGAGCCGGTGACATTCCACGGTCAGATCCAGCCGCTGGTGTACCGACATTGCGCCGGTTGTCATCGTCCGGGTGGGGCGGCCCCGTTTCCGTTGCTCACCTTCGAGGATGCCGCCAAGCGGGCGAAGGATCTGGCCGATGTCACCGCCCGTCGGTACATGCCCCCGTGGCTGCCGGCGCCGGGACCCCACCCGTTCGTCGATGAGCGTCGGATGGCGGATGCCGACATCGCCCTCTTCCGCCAATGGGCCGATGCCGGGGCGCCCCGGGGGGATCCGGCGATGGCGCCGCCGACGCCCACCTGGCCCGAGGGGTGGCTGCTGGGCCAGCCCGATCTCGTCGTGCGACTGCCCCAGCCCTTCATGGTTCCGGCGGAGGGGCGGGACGTGTATCGCAACTTCGTGTTGCCCCTCGATCTGCCCCAGGCCCGCCATGTCCGGGCCTGGGAGCTGCGTCCCCATTCCCGGGCGGCCCATCATGCGTTCCTGAGGGTCGACACCACAGGGGAGGGGCGCCGTCTGGATGGCAAGGATCCGGATCCGGGGTTCCCGGGGATGGATGTGCCCGCGGTGATCCAGGCGCCCGGAGGCCATTTCGCCAGCTGGCAACCCGGTGCCGCGCCCCACCAGAATCCTCCCGGGCTCGGCTGGACCCTCCAGCCCGGCACCGACCTCGTCCTCCAGGCGCATCTCCAGCCCACCGGAATCCCGGAACCGTTCCGGCCCGAGCTGGGTCTCTACTTCACCGACCAGGCCCCCACAAACCAGCCGATGAAGCTCGGCCTCGGCAGCGTCGAGATCGACGTGCCGCCCGGGCAGAGCAACGTGGTGGTCCGCGACGAATTCGTGCTGCCCGCGGAGGTCGACGTCCTCGGGGTGCTGCCGCACACGCATTACCTCGGGCGACGCATCGAGGGCACGGCGATCCGGCCGGATGGACGGGAGGAGCCGCTGCTGGTGATCCCGGACTGGGACTTCAACTGGCAGGGAGCCTATCGGTTCCGGGAGCCGGTCCGGCTTCCCGAGGGCACGCGGCTGCGGTTCGCGCTGACCTTCGACAACACCACCAACAATGTGAGGAACCCGTTCTCGCCGCCGCGCCAGGCCCGGTATGGTCCGAACACGACGGACGAGATGGCGGAGCTGTGGGTGCAGCTGCTGCCGCGGACCCCCGAGGGTCGGGCGCGTCTGGACAGGGCGCTGCTCGAGCGGATCGCCCGGGATACCGTGGCGTACAGTCGGCAGCGGTTGCGTCTCGATCCCAACGACGGGACGGCCTGGGTCCATCTGGGGAAGGCGCTGCTGTCCCAGCGCAGGCTGAATGAGGCCGAGACCCACTTCCGGAAGGCCGTGGAGGTGGTGCCGGATCTCGACGAGGGGCACTACTACCTGGGTCTCCTGCACCGGATCCAGAACCGGCCTGCCGAGGCGCGGACGGAGTTCCAGAGGGCCATCCAGCTCAATCCGAACCACGCCCGGGCGCGGGGCAATCTGGGGTTTGTCGAGGCCGAGGCCGGACGTCTGCCCGAGGCTTCGGTGCATCTTGCGGAGGCGCTGCGGCTGGATCCCAAGGACGTCCTCGCCCTGACGCTGCTCGGGAAGATTCGATTGCAGCAGGGGGACCGTGCCGCGGCCCGCGACCTGTTCAGGAGGGCGTTGGTCCTGGATCCGAAGAACCCGGATGCCCTCGAGGGGATGTCGGCCCGCTGAGCGCGGGACGCTCCGGGTGGACCCACCGGCCCGTTCCGGAGGAGGGAGGTGCGTGGAGTCGTCGGACCCACGATCCAGAAAGAACCCGTGACGAGGCCTGGAACGGGGTCGGGAAGACGTTTTCGCTGCGGATGAGATCCGCTAGCCTTTCCGCATGCGCCAATGCCCCCTTCGGACCTCGGTGATCGGCAGCTACCCGTTCCCGGGCTGGCTGGAACTCGCCTCGGCCCATCTGGATCGCTTCGGTCCCGACGACCTCACCGAGCTTCAGCACGATGCGGTGGTCGCGGCGGTCCACGACCAGATGGCTGCGGGTCTCGATGTGGTGACGGATGGGGAGCAGACCCGTCTTGATTTCAACCTGTCCTTCTACGGGCATCTGTCGGGCATCGACCTGGAATCGGCCCCGCCCCGCCGCTGGGGACCTCCGGCCCATGATCAACGGGGCCGGCACCGCATCACCGGTCCCCTGGCCGCACCGCATGGGCTGGGAGCCGTTGCCGAGTTTCAACGGCTTCGACGGGTGATGGCCGTTCTGTTCCCTGATCCGTCCCAGGCCCCCACCCTCAAGGCCTCGGTGCCGGGTCCCTACACGCTGTCCGGGCGACTGCTCCCCAACCCGGAGCAGGGGTATCCCGACCGGTGGGCCATCGCGGAGGCGCTGCTCCCGGTGGTGCGACAGGAGCTCGAGGCCCTCGTGGCCGCCGG
>CAZZKQ010000272.1:0-5285 GCA_964654875.1 uncultured Verrucomicrobiota bacterium
AGGACCGCATCGAAATCGTTCCCGTCCTTGGCTTCCTTGAAGCGAGCCTCGTAGTCCTTGCCGAGGCGCGCCAGATCCGCGCGTACCGTCTTGCGGTAGGCCTTCTCAAAACGGTATTCACGCCACCATCGGGACACATGCATCGGCAACCTCGTTTCGGAAGGGCGCGTCTGGGATCTTATGCGGCCTGTGCCCGCCGATCAATGCAACGCTCGTGCGACCGCTCGTCAGCCGGGCGTCGGACCGGCGATCGGGTCCCCGTGGATGCCCAGGTCACCGAGGGCACCTCGAGCGTGGTGGAGGCGATGCTGACCGGCGAAGCCATTCCAGTGGAAAAGGTGCGCGGTGCCACCCTGTTCGCCGGGACGGTGAATCAGACCGGCCGACTCCTCGCGCAGGTCCGGGCCACCGGCAGTGCCACGGCCCTGTCCCGGATCATCTCAGCAGTCGAACGGGCACAGTCCAGCAGGGCCGACATCCAGCGGTTGGCTGACCGGATCAGCAGTGTCTTTGTCCCGATCGTGGTGGGGGTCTCGTTCCTCACCGCACTGGCCTGGGGACTGGCCTATCCGCAGATGAAGGCGGTCCATGCCTCGATCGCCGGTGGATTGTGGCATTCGATGGTCCCCGAGTCCCCGATTGCGGCCGCGTTTGTCATGGCGACGGCGGTACTGATCGTGGCCTGTCCCTGTGCGATGGGGCTGGCGACCCCGACGGCCTTGATGGCAGGGGTCAATGCGGCCGCTCGACGAGGCATCCTGATCCGGGACGCCCAGGCGCTGGAGAAGTCGGGACGCGTCTCGATGGTGCTCTTCGACAAGACCGGGACCCTGACCGTCGGGGCACCTTCGGTCGTCGGCATGTGGTCGGCCTCTGGCACCTTCGAAGTCCTCCGCCCCTGGATCGCGCGCCTGACCGCATCGTCCCAGCACCCGTTGTCCCGAGCCGTGTCGGCGTGGGCGGGTGAACCGAGTCCTGTCGAGGCTCCGCCTGAGGGCTGGATCGAGCATCGGGGGCTGGGCGTCGAGGCGCAGGCCCCCGCCACTTCGGGATCGGACCCAATGCATCGGCTGGGATCGCTGGACTGGCTCCAGGCATCGGGGGTGGATCTCGGCCCCGCCACGGAATCTGTCGGACGCTGGCAGCGTGAGGGCTGTTCCGTCCTGGGGTTCGCCGAGGGAGCCTCGTTGCTTGGAGCCTTTGCCGTCCGGGATCCGCTTCGGGACGACGCCGCAGCGACGCTGCAGCGGCTTCGACAGATGGGGGTTCGTGTGGGGCTGATGACGGGGGATCGGATGGAGGTGGCCCGGGAACTGGGTCGACAGCTGGACCTGTCCCCGGAGTGGATTTCGGCGGGGGTGCGTCCGGAAGGCAAGGCCGAGGCCATACGGGAGTGGCAGGCCCGCGGGGAACGGGTGTGCTTCGTGGGGGACGGACTCAACGACGGGCCTGCCTTGGCCCAGGCGGATCTTGGGATTGCCGTGATGAAGGCGACCGATGTCGCGAAGGAGGCCGCCGATCTGCTGTTGTTGTCTCCGGATTTGTCGGCGGTGCCCAAGGCCCTCGAGCTGTCCCGGTCCACGCTCCAGGTGATCCGGCAGAACCTGTTCTGGGCGTTCTTCTACAACGCGGCGTTCGTGCCGTTGGCGGCCCTTGGGTTCCTGAGTCCGATGCTGTCGGCCGTGGCGATGGCGGCGAGTGACCTCATTGTCATTGGCAACGCCCTCCGGCTCCGTCGCCGGTGATGGCCTTCAGGCCAGGATGCCGCGCACGACCTCGCCGCTGACATCGGTCAGGCGGAAGTCGCGTCCCGCGTACCGGTAGGTGAGGCGTTCGTGGTCGAACCCCAGGAGGTGGAGCATCGTCGCGTGGAGGTCATGGACGTGAACCGGGTTTTCCACCGCCCGGAACCCGAACTCATCGGTCGCCCCGTGGACATGGCCTCCTTTGACCCCGCCGCCGGCCATCCAGACGGTGAAGCCCCAGTGGTTGTGGTCGCGTCCCTTCCCGTTGCCTGGGGTTCCAGGAGCCGGGAGTTCAACGGCCGGGGTCCGACCGAACTCCCCGCCGCACACGACGAGGGTGTCCTCGAACAGGCCGCGGGCCTTCAGGTCGGTCAGCAGGGCGGCGATCCCCTGGTCGATCTCCCCTGCGAGCTTCCGGTGCCCCTCGGCGATCATGTCGTGGCTGTCCCAAGGCTGGACATCCCCGTGGTAGCACTGCACGACACGGACGCCGCGTTCGATGAGGCGTCGGGCGATGAGGAGCTGTCGGCTCTGCACCGTGTTGCCGTACATCTCGCGGACATGGGCGGGCTCCCGGGAGATGTCGAAGGCGTCGGTGGCCTCGAGCTGCATGCGGTAGGCGAGCTCGAAGGACTGGATCCGGGCCTCGAGCTGGGGATCGTCCCCACGCTGACGCTGGTGTTCGGCGTTCAGTTCGGCGAGGAGGTCCAGCTGACGGCGCTGGCTGTCGCGGCCGAGTCGGGCGTTGGTGATGTTCTCCAGCAGCTGGTCGGGCTGGGACTGTTTCGTGTTGATGTGGGTGCCCTGGTAGATGCCGGGGAGGAATGCGGCGCGCCAGTTGGACACATCCGACACGGGAAGCCCCGGACACATGGCGATGTAGCCGGGCAGGTTCTGGTTTTCGGTGCCGAGCCCGTAGGTGATCCAGGCTCCATAGCTGGGTCGGGAGAGCCGTTCATCGCCGCAGTTCATGAGCCGCATCGACTGCTCATGGTTGGGCGAGTTGGCGTGCATCGACCGGATCAGACAGAGGTCATCGGCGTGGGCCGCGGTCCTGGAAAAGATCTCGCTGATCTCGAGTCCGCTCTGCCCGTGGCGTTGGAACGTGAAGGGGGAGGGGAGGGCGGCCCCGAGGGGACGTTCCGTGGTGAGGTTGCCGGAGGGGAGACGCTGTCCGGCGTACTTCAGCAGGGCCGGCTTCGGATCGAAGGTGTCCACCTGGGAGGGGCCGCCGTTCAGGTAGATGTGGATGATCCTCCGTGCCCGTGGCTTGAAGTGGGGCGTCTTGGGTGCCAGCGGATGGGTGTCCCCCGAGGCGCTCCGGGACTCGTCGGCCAGGAGCGGGGCCAGACCCAGGAGACCGAGTCCGGTGCCCATGTGCGACAGCATCTGCCGGCGTGTCTGAAGCCTTGGGGGCAGATGCTCGAGGGGATTCATGATGCTGGGGTCGGGTTCCGGGGTCAGTCGATGAAGACGGCCTCGTTGGAGATCATGAGGACCTGTGCGAGCTGCTCCCAGGGGTCGAGTTTACCCTCACGACGCGTCGTCGCCTCGAGGAATTGCAGGCCCTGCCCGAGTTCCCGGCTGGAGGGATTCCTGGCGAGGATCCTGCGGTAGAGGGCCTGGAGGCGTTCGACCGATCCGGGGGCGTGCGCGACCTCCGGGAGTTCCACGACAGCCCGGGCCTGTTCCTGGACGAAGGGGCTGTTGAGGGCGAACAGCGCCTGCTGGGGGACGGTGGTGTGCGGTCGCCGTTCGGCACATTGGTCGGGCGTGGCGAAGTCGAAGGAGCGGAACAGGCCGGGGAGGTTCTGCCGGTCGACGAGTCCGTAGACGGTCCGACGGACCGCGAGGGGATTCCCGGCCATGTCGGAGGGCGGACCTCCGGAGGCCGTCTCGAGGCGTCCCGAAACGGCCAGAAGGCCGTCGCGCATCGCCTCGAGGTCGAGTCGGCGTCGCGGATACCCCTCGCCCACCTGCTGGGCGAAGGTGGAGCTCTGGAGGATGACCCGATGCAGGTGCTTCACGCTCCAGCCGGAGCGGATGAATTCCCCAGCCAGCCAGTCGAGCAGTTCGGGGTGCAGGGGGGGATCCCCGCGGACACCGAAATCAGTGGGCGAGGAGACCAGCGGCTCCCCGAAGTGGTGCATCCAGACCCGGTTGGCGAACACCCGGGCTGTGAGCCGGTGGGTGGTGGAGACGATCGCCTCGGCCAGCTCGGCCCGGCCGCTGCCCGAGCGGAACGGCTGTTCCCGCCCCCCGTTGAGCACGCGAAGGAATCCGCGGGGCACCTGGGGTCCGGGTCTCGACGGACTTCCCCGGAGGAAGATCCGCGGTGTCTGGGGTTCCGGCAGGTCCGTCACGACCATCGCCCGGGCGGGCGGCCGACTCGTCGCGTGGGCCGCCAGCTTGTCGAGGTTCAGCACCAGGCCGCCGTAGCGGTCCTTGTCGGGGCGCGACATGTAGTCGGGTGTTTCCCGACGGGGAAACACCACGGGACTTCCCGGGCCCTCCACGACCGCCAGCAGTTCGCGATCCTCGGGACGGAGGGCCGGCGGGCTTGGGGTGTTGGTGGAGGGTCTGGAGTTCTGGTGGACCTCAAGGAACAGCCGTCCGTAGACCGCGGCCACCTCGGAGCGGTTCGTGAGCGAGGCGCGTTGAAGGGCCTCGACAACCCGTGGGTTCCAGGTTGTCCCCGCAGGGATGTCAAGACGGGCCCGGCCCTCGGCGAATGCCGGATCCGGAAGGCCCATCAGCTGGTGCCAGGGACCGAAGACCGGATCGTCGGGACGGCTGCGCTGTCCGAGCAGGCGTCGGGTCCTCAGCAGGATGGCCGGCCTGAAGTCGTCCGGGGTGAGCGACAGGAAGAACTGGGCGGTCTCCGCGAAGCCGGGCTCCGTCGTGGCGGCGCGCAGGAGATAGTCGCTGAAACGTTCAAGGAGGAGACGGCTCCACTTCGCGTGTTCGGCATCGATGTGGTCCTCGAGTTCCTTCCGGGCCTGGGCGAGGCGGGTCTCGAACTCCGGGCCGCCAGGGACGGTTTTCGGATCCTCGATCAGCGGCATCACATGAGGCTGTTCCGTGGAGGCGAAGACCCCGTAGAGACCATAGTAGTCGGCCATCGAGATGGCGTCGTACTTGTGGTCGTGACACCGGGCGCACGCGACGGTCATTCCCAGCAATCCGCGGCTCACGGTGTCGATCTGGTCGTCGATCTGGTCGTGGCGGTTGTTGTCGAAGAGGCGGCCGAGGGTGAGGAACCCCATCGCGGCGAGACGCCATGGTTCAACGGGTGGAATGGCCAGATCCGCGGCGATCTGGTCCCGGACGAACTCATCGAACGGCAGGTCGTCATTGAAGGCCCGGATGACGTAGTCGCGGTAGGTGTAGGCAAACGGCCGGAGTGCGTCCCGCCCGTAGAGGAGGACCAGGTCCTTGGTGTCGGCGTAGCGGGCGACGTCCAGCCAGTGGCGTCCCCAGCGTTCCCCGTAGCGTGGGTTGGCCAGCAGCCCGTCGATCACCCGTGCACGGGTCACCGGC
>CAZZKQ010000273.1:0-5283 GCA_964654875.1 uncultured Verrucomicrobiota bacterium
CGATCACGTAGACGCCCGATCCGTCGGCACCGTAGGGCAGGTCCGGCGACCCCTTGCGCGCGCCCTTGGTGTCGGCCAAGGCGATCGTCTGCGCGGGAGCCGCGATGCTGGTGTCCTTGGCGTGGAATGGGTCCATACCGTCGGGTCGGCGCCCATTGCCGAGGTACTGGAAATTGAACCCATACCCTCCGTGGTACCGCGTCAACCCGGGCGTCTCCACGCCTCCAGGAGCCGTGTGGGCGAAGGGTTTGATCATCCTCTTCTTCTCGTCGGGAGTCATCGATGGGCTGAGGTAGGCCTTCTCTACCGTCATGTAGGGAAAGATGAAGTCGGCCCAGCGCATCCGGGGCTGACCCTGGACCGCTGGGGTGGCGTGTACCGGAAATTGACCATCGAAATCCCCCCGATAGAGGGCGAGGCCCAGTCCGAGCTGACGCAGGTTGTTGAGGCTGCTGATGGACTGTGCCTTGGACTTGGCCTTCGCGAGGGCTGGCAGGAGCATCCCGGCGAGGATTGCGATGATGGCGATGACCACGAGCAGCTCGATCAGCGTGAAGCCGCGGGGACGTCGAAGACTCCGGATGGGAACAGTAGGTGTCCGAACCATGGAGTCACCCTGCCAGAGCGGTGTCCCGGTCCGCTAACGGACGGTTGCGATTGATTGCCGTCCGATTGACGACGGGATTCAGCCTTTTTTGGCGCGGGTCAGCCGGGCCTCGTCGCGTCGCCAGGTCCGCTCCCGCTGTCCCATGGCCTTCTGGAGCAGTTCCTCCGCCGACCAGCCGCGGTGCTGACACAGCTCGGCGAGGACGCAGAGCGTTTCCGCCACCTCCGTCCGATTCATCTTCGCGGCAACGGTGCGGGGTTTCGACAGGCCTGCCTTGGCCGCCTTCTTGAAGAGCTTCTGGGCGCGCATCAACGCGGGCAGGTGCTTCGGAACGCCATCGAGGGCCGAACGACGCTCGTGGCGCGTGCCCGACTTCTCGGAACGCTTGATCGATTCCCAGTTGGCCCAGACCTGATCGACATCCTTCACCCGCACCTCCCCGAACACATGCGGGTGGCGTCGGACGAGTTTGTCGGCCAGGCGTTGGCAGACGGCGTCGAAGTCGAACGCCTTCCGTTCCCGTGCCAGCTGCGTGTGGAAGACCACCTGCAGCAGCAGATCCCCCAGCTCCTCGGCCATCTCGACATCGTCCTCCGCCTCGATGGAGTCGAGCAGTTCATAGACCTCCTCCACCGCGTGCCATCGGAGGGACTGGTGATCCTGCTCCCGATCCCAGGGACAACCCTTGGGGGAGCGGAGGGCGGCCATGATCTCGAGGACCTGGCGGATCGGGGAGAGCCGGCGGGACGGAGGACGGGGCATTTGGGGCAGGGGGCCTACAGAACGACGAGGTTGTCGCGATGGACCACCTCGGTCCGCGGCGCCTTCATCTTCGGGGCAAGGTCGTGATGGGAGAGGGACACGAGTCCCCGGGCGAACTCCCGTCCCGAGGCGTCGAGGATCGAGACGACCTGTTCCGCCTCGAACGCGCCCTCGATCCGGGTGATGCCGGCCGCGAGCAGACTGCGTCCCTGCTGTTGCAGGGCGACCCGGGCGCCCTCGTCCACGTGGAGCCGTCCGCGTGGGGCGTCGAAGAACGCGATCCAGCGCTTGCGGCTGCTGAGGCTCCTCGGGTTCGGGAGGAACAGCGTGCCCTCGGGTTCTCCCGACAGGATCCGGGAGAGTCCGTCGAAGCGGCGTCCGGAGGCGATCACGAGCGGGATGCCGGACCGGCCCACAATCTTGGCCGCCTGAATCTTGGTCGCCATGCCACCGACGGCGGTGGCGCTGGTGGTGCCACCCGCCATGCCCTCGATGCCATTGTCGATGCGCTCGACCGTCTGGAGCAGCCGCGCCTGGGGGGTTCCGTAGTCCTGGATGAGCCCGTCGGCCGTCGTGAGGATGACCAGCAGGTCGGCCGGGAGCAGGGCGGCGACGAGGGCGGAGAGGCGGTCGTTGTCGCCGAACTTCAGCTCGGTGACGGAGACGGCGTCGTTCTCGTTGATGATCGGCACGACCCCGCCCTTGAGCAGCGTGCGGAGCGTGTTCCGCGCGTTGAGATGTCGGGTGTGGTCGGCGAGGTCGTCGTGCGTGAGCAGGACCTGGGCGATGCCGAGCTCGTAGTGTCGGAACAGCGACTCGTACATGGCCATGAGCTTGGACTGCCCGATGGCAGCGCAGGCCTGGAGCTCGGCGAGCTGGCTGGGGCGTTTCTGGAACCCGAGCGCGCCCATGCCGGCTCCGACGGCCCCGGAGGTCACGAGCACGACTTCCTTGCCGGCGGCCCGAAGCTGGGCGATCTGGGCGACCAGCTGGGTGAACTGGAGGGGATCCGGCCGCTTCCGGGCGTCGGTGAGGACACCCGTCCCGAGTTTCACCACGAGACGCTGGACGTTGGACAGGACGGCGGAACGCACAGCCGGGTTCAGTAGCAGACCCGGACCCGGGGCGTCGAGCCGCGGGGCAGGGTGAGTCCCTCCGCCGTCTCCACGTTTGGCGACTACTTGGCCGCGGCGGGTTCCCGTTTGGCTTCCCAGTCGCGGGTCATGGCCTCGCCGTTGCGGTCGATCGAGATCTTTCCGGTGATCTTGTCGGCGGCGACCTTGCCGTTGTACTTGGCGGTCATCTTGTTGCCGTTCCACTCCCGGGTGACCGAGAACGAAAGCTCCCCATCCTTCAGCTTCCCGTCGGCGATCTCCGTCTCCGTCGTCTGACCGTCCCGACCCGGGCTCGAGATCTTTCCGGTCACCTTGGCGCCATCGACCTTCAGGTCCAGAGTGCTCTTGCGCTCAGGGCCGCCGTTCCGACCGGGCATGGTCCAGGTCCACTTGCCGGCGGGATCGATCTTGCTGTCCTTGGCCTCGTCGGCCATCGGGGCGGCCGAGGCGAGCAGCCACAGTCCAAGGGTGAGGGTCATCCGGGTCCAGGTTCCGTTCTTCATGGCTCTTGCTGATGTGTTGGGGGGCGATTCTGGGACTCCCGGCCTGTCCGCCATCCCACAAGGGATGGTCGCAGGAAGCGACAGGTCGGGGGCCCACGGAACAAGAGTGGCGGGGCCTGGATCGGGTTACAGGGTCTAGGACGCCCTCGGCCGGGGTCTGGATGCGCGCTTCTCTAATCCGGGATCTGTCCCCAGACCGAAACCTCTTCTGTTCGTCCTTCGCCCGTGTCCCTGATCCGGATCCTGACCGCTGCGGCCCTGTTCTCCCTGCTGTTCACGACGGGGCTGCGTCTGACGTTGGGTGAGATCCACGGGGCCGTGCCGCTGGGGCGGCGGTTCCTGAGGCTGGCGGTCCTCCAGTTCGGGGTGGTGCCGATCCTGACGGTCGGTGCAGCCCGGTTCTTCCGGGTGCCTGCCGAGGTGTCCATGTCGATGCTGCTCCTGGGGGCCGCGCCGTTTGCGGTGGTGGTTCCCGTGTTCACCCGGATGGCCCGTGGGGACCTCGCCCTCGGTGCGGGCCTCACGGCCGTGTTCCCGGTCCTGTCCTCGGTCCTGACCCCGATGGTCTGCTGGGTCGCCGCACCCTTCCTGCCGTCCGTCGGACCGCTCCGGTTCGCTCTGGTTCCGATGATGGTGACGCTGCTGGCCACCGCACCCCTGCCGCTCGTCCTGGGTCTTGGGGCCCTCAACCGGAACATGGCCCTGGCCCTTCTTGTGGCCGCCGGCAGTTTTCCGGGTTCCAGAATCGTGGCGGGGGTTGCGTCGCTCGGGCTGCTCCTGATCACCCTCGGCCTTGTCCACGTCGGGATCTGGCGCTGGATCCACCGAGCTGGCACTCCGGCTCCGGACGGAAGACCATGAGCCATCGCGGGGTCGACCGCACCGTCGGATCAGGCGTGCTGGGCGGGAGTCATTGCGCCTCCGCCACCGGGCCAACCGAACATCAGCAGCCGGGTTGATACGATCGGTTCAAGGCATACAGCACGGCGTCGTCCGCCAGCAGGACGTCGAAGTCCATGGAGGCCAGAAAGCGTGCGAGGGCCTCGCGATTATTTCGGGAGGCGTCCACACGGTCCGCCTCGATCGCGAGGGTCCGGATCCGACGGAATCGCCGGGTTGGGAGTGTGTACAGGATCTCGTACTCGAATCCCTCCACATCGATCTTGAGCCAGTCGCAGGACCCTCCCACCTCGGTTTCGAGGATCTCATCGAGGGTCCGTGTGCAGACCTCGAACGTCCGTGTGTGTGCCTGGACCCCATCGGTCCTGAGGGTCGACACCGTCGACGGACCGGTCCCCTCCGGACACACGAGCGTGGCGGTCCCCGCCGTGGCCGAGACCGCCTGGTTGAACGTCCTCCAGTCGCGGGGTCCCTGGAGCCGACGGTTCTCCTCGAGGATCCCGAAGTTGTCAGGCAGGGGCTCGAACGAGATGCAGCGGGCTCCGGGGCGGATATGGAGCGCGAAGAGCGAGAAGAATCCGGCGTTGGCCCCGAGGTCGACCACGACCGGTCGTTCCGGCAGGACCGCCAGGAGTTCGGGAGGGGCGTAGGCTCTGTGGAGGAAGATGTCCTTGAAGGGGAAGAGGAGAGGGATCGGGACCACGATCGTCAGCCCGTTCCGGGTCGTCATCCGTAGTGGCGACGCGTCGGCCCGTCCCCATTTTCGGGCGAGAAAACCGGCCCAGTTGGAAAACCCGGCCACGAGGAAGCCATAACGGCTGAGGCATCGCCAGAACCGGGGCGGATAGCGGAGGGGGCGCACGGATGCGGGGTTCGGCTCGCGGACAGCCATGGGGTTCGATGAGACCAAGCGGGGTTGCGAAGGACAATCGAAGTCTTGTCCGCCCTGGGTCTCAAGTCCGATGCCCGACGCCGGGGCGCATCCGCTGGGATCGGCTCAGTGTCGCGGATAGCCACGCGAGGACGCGACCACCACGCCTTCGGGATCCATGGAAGAATATCCTGCCACGGCCCGCTTCCGACCCTCGGCCCGCATCCGGTCGAGCTCGTCGTCGAGGGCGTCCCGTCCGGTCCGCTTGGACTGGCGGTGGTGCAGATGCGCCTGCAGGGCGCTGAACCAGGCGTTCCGACAGGTCCTCCCGGTGTGGAACAGCCGGTTCGCAAAATCGGAGTCCTCGCGTCCCCAGACCCCATCGTAGATCTCGTCGAATCCATCGACCTCCATGAAGTCCTCCCTCAGGACGGCGATGTTGCAGCCCCGGATCGCCGACTCGAAGCGTCGGGGCCGGACGAAGGCGTCGCCCAGGAAGGGTGCGTGGATGGCGTTCTTCCGGTT
>CAZZKQ010000274.1:0-5282 GCA_964654875.1 uncultured Verrucomicrobiota bacterium
ATGGCGGATGATCTGGGGGTAGCCATTGGTGGCGTTGGCGACATAGGCCAGCCAGCGGCTGTCGGGAGACCAGGTGTACTCGGTGATTTCGTCGTTCGGGTTCTCCTCGACCAGCGTGGTGGTCCCGGTCGTGCGATCGAGGATCCAGAGCCGCTGATCCTTGTCGCCCCAGGCGATCCTCTTTCCATCCGGTGAGGGAGCAGCGCTGAACCGGAACACGGCCCCGTTGGTTGTCAGGCGTGTGGCGGATCCCACGCCATTCGCCGGCAGGGTCCAGAACTCCAGTTCAGCCGACTCGTCCGAGAGGCTCAGGAGATTGGTGCCTCCGGGGAGGAATCGGACATCCCGGTAACGCACCCCGCTCTTGCGGGGCACCTCCACAAGACGGCCGAGTTCAAGAGGACAGACGAACACCTGGCCGCGCGCGGTGAGGACCAGCCGATCCCCGGTCGGGGAGAGGTGGGCGGAGGTCAGATAGTCCAGTGGACGCTTCACCCAACGTTCACGGGTCTGGTCGAAATCCGAGACCAGCGAGATGTCGAGGACCTTGTCGGCCTTGGAGCGGATGTCGAACAGGTGGATGTCCCCGGCCCGGGCGTAGACGATGCGGCCTCCCTCAAGAGTGGCGGTCTGGATGTCGTATCCCGCATGACGGGTCAGCTGCTGAAGATCGGTCCCGGTCGGGCTCATGGACCAGAGGTTCATGATGCCGTCGCGATCGCTGATGAAGTACACGCGGCCGTCCCACCACATGGGATTCCGGCTGGTGCCCTTGAAATCAGTGGCGAGGGGTGAGGCTTCGGGATCCCCGGCACGGAACCGCCAGAGGTTCTCGATCCAGCCGCCTTCGTAGCGCTTCGTGCTGCTGCTCTGCTTGGGTAGTCGGGTGAAGAAGAGGGTCTGACGGTCCCCGCCGTAGACTCCCTCCGACGCCTGGGCCAGCGGAAGGAGGCGCTGTTGGCCAGTCTTCGGATCCAGCTCGACGAGTTGGGAATTTGGCAGGGTGGAGTGCCGTGTGGTCCGATACAGAATCCGGTTGTCCGGAGTCCACCCGGCGATCGAAGGCTCGCTGCCGTCGAAGGTGTGTCGAGTGGGGAGGCCGCCGGACGCGGGCATGGTGTAGACCTCGTTGGGTCCCTCGTATTCGGCGACGAAGGCGAGGGTCTGTCCGTCGGGCGAGAAGACGGCGTCCTGTTCGGTTCCTGGGTGCGAGGTGAGCCGCTGGGCGGCGCCACCTTGGATTCCGACCTTCCAGAGATCGCCCTCGGCGGTGAACACGAGGGTGTCCTTGTGGAGGGTGGGGAACCGGTAGTAGCCGCGGGGGTTCTGGGCGTGGGCCATCAGCCCCGCGATGCCGACGAGGAACGCGATGAGGGGACGCACGCGGGGAAGCTAGCGCTGGAAGGACGCGAATCCGAGGGCGATTTCGGATATGGGGAGGTGAGTAGGGCCTGGAAGAGGCTGACGCGGAGACGCAGGGGCGCGGAGGAATGAAGGAACACGACAGGATGAAGAGTTGCTAGGCGGCCTTCGGTAGCACCAACGGCCGAACTTTCGCGGTGAGCGTTCGTTCCTGCTTCTGCAATTCCCTGAAATCACAGTTGCTCTGGATCCGAAACCAGAATTCGGGGGTTTGGCTGAAGAACTTGCCCAGCTTGATCGACATCTGGGGTGTGATTGAGCGCTTCCCTAGAACGATCTCATTGATGGCCCGCGGAGAGACGCCAATGCCGCGTCCCAGGGCATTCTGGGAAAGGCCAAGTGGGATCAGATATTCCTCGAGGAGAATCTCTCCAGGTGTAACAGGCTTCATCGTTATAACGTATGGCGTTATGGTTTCGTGTCAATGATAGTCACAGATCTCGACCTGACTGGCGTCTGATCCCTCCCATCGGAAGCAGAGCCTCCACTGGTCATTGATCCGGATGGAATGCGTACCTGCACGGCTCCCTTTGAGCGCCTCGAGACGGTTGCCAGGTGGCACCCGGAGATCGGAGAGCTGTCCGGCGGCATCGAGTTGGATCAACTTGCGAAGCGCAACCCGAGCAATGGTTGAAAATTGCCGGCTGGAACCGGTTTCGTGTAACCGTCTCGTCTCCTCATCCTTGAAGGAAAGAATCATGCGTGTGCAGCTTGTTCGAAGGGGAGAACTCGTCGGCGTGGTACGAACTGCGGACCAAGGGGCCGCTGGCCACGTGGAGGAACCCCATCGCCTCGGCCGCCCGCTTCAGTTCGGCGAACACCTCCGGGGTGATGAACGCCTGCACGGGCAGATGACGGAGCGTGGGTTGGAGGTATTGGCCCAGGGTAACGATGTCGACCTGGGCTGAACGGAGATCCCGGAGGGCCTGGAGGATCTCCTCGCGGGTCTCGCCCAGGCCCAGCATGAGACCTGATTTGGTATGGAGCGGCGCATGGGCCCGTTCCTTGGCCAGCTTCAGAACGGCCAGGGATCGATCGTACGTCGCCCGATGCCGCACCGCCGGGGTGAGGCGGCGGACCGTCTCGACGTTGTGGTTGTAGATCTCGGGCTTCGCCGCCAAGACGCGGTCGATCGCCCAGGATCGCTCGAGGAAATCGGGGACGAGGACTTCGATGACAATGCCCGGGTTGAGGGTACGGACGGCCTCGATGGTCTTGCGGAAATGTTCAGCACCTCCGTCCCCGAGGTCGTCCCGCGCCACGGCCGTGATCACCACGTGCTGCAATCCCATGCGGCGCGTGGCCTCGGCGACGCGTTGGGGTTCGTCGGACTCCAATGGCAGGGGCTTGGCGGTATCGACCGCGCAGAAGCCGCAAGCGCGGGTGCATCGGTCCCCGGCGATCATGAAGGTGGCCGTCCCCCGGCTCCAACACTCCCAGTGGTTCGGACACTTGGCGCTCTCGCAGACCGTATGCAGACGGAGGTCTGAGAGAAGGAGGCGGGTCCGGGTGAAGGCGCTCGAACTGGGCAGCGGTACCTTCAGCCATGCGGGCAGACGGGGGCGCATCCCGATCGGGGTGGGCGATGGGTTTTGCGGGGCAGGGGAAGGATTCAGGACGGCATCCATCAGAACTCGCCCCGATTACCGCCCGATCCTTCCGATCTCTCAACCCCCAACTCTCTAACGCCCCGCACCGCCCACACCTTCGTCGCCCCCAACCCGGCCTACGAATAGCCCACCCGCCAGGGCCTTTTGCTCCTGCAAACCCCGTTCTCCGAGGGAATGCGCTCTGGAAATCGGTGTCAGATCATTGATCTGCGGACCCTGCCTCACGGTGGACTCCATTCCCCGAGGGCTGGAAGCCCGTTCATTGAAAGCCCGGGGAAGGCGAACCCCCGGTGAGCCTGCCCCGGGTCATCCCACATGAAGGGTTGAGGGCTGTAGGCCCGCCCCATTACCTAAGGCCACCCAACCGCGTTTCCGATCACGAGTCCCCATTTCTAGGGATAGGAGAGTGCCGGTATTCTCAGGCAGGATGCCGTCGGGATATTTCCATCCCAAATACATCCCTTGCCTAAACCCTGAATTCGCCCACATGTCACAATCGCTCGCCAATCTTATGGTGCATCTCGTGTTCAGCACGAAGGAACGGCGTCCATGGATCCGGGATCAGGAACGAACGAGCCTGCACGCCTACATCATCGGTATCCTGAAGGGACACAATTCTCCCGTGATCGAGATCAATTCGGTGTCGGAACACATCCACATCCTGTTCGCTCAATCCAAGAATCACGCACCGGCCAAGCTGGTCGAGCAGGTCAAAAGTGCCTCATCGGCATGGTTGAAGAGGCAGGACCCCTCGTACCATGGGTTTGCATGGCAGGGTGGTTACGCAGAGTTCAGCGTCAGCCCGAGACACATTCCAGTGGTTCGGGCATATATCCGCCGACAGCAGGCCCACCACAAGAACGAGCCCTTTCAGGTGGAGTTGCGAAGGTTCTGCGAGCGGAATGATCGACCGTTGGACGAGCGGTTTGCATGGGATTGATCCGATAGCAGGGCAACCTTTGACCTGCCCACCGCCACGCGCCATTCCTCTCCGCCCAGTGAACCCCATTGCCTAATGGCCACCCAAGTGCGTCGCCGATCCTGGATTCACCTGTCGATCTGGATGCGGGCCGAGCTGTCTTCAACCCGCCCCGGTGTCACCCCTGCGGGGCTCTGAATCGTTTCATTCGCAGTACCCGGGGCTCCGCCCCGGGCTATCAACAGACGGGCCTCCAGCCCTGCCCCCTGGGCGGGATGGCTCCCTGAGACTTCAGGCCGGGACCTTTGCCCTTTGCCGGCTTCCTCGGGACCCCCTAACCTCGGTGCCGACTTATGAGCAAACTCGACGACGTGTACGCCAAACTGCAGGTCAAGACCGGTGCCAAGATGGCCCTCGTGGTCCTCGACGGCCTGGGAGACATCGCCACCACCGAGCAGGGGGAACTCACCCCGCTGGAGGCGGCCAAGACCCCGAACCTCGACGCCCTCGTCCGACGCGGCTGCGCCCAAGGCCGCATGATCCCCGTCGCCCCGGGCATCACCCCGGGCTCTGGTCCGGGTCATCTCGGATTGTTCGGCTATGACCCCATCGAATGGGAGGTGGGCCGTGGGGTCATCGAGACCCTCGGACTCGGCATCGAGCTCAAGAACGGGGACGTCGCCGCCCGGGCGAACTTCTGCACCCTCGACGCCAAGGGGCTCGTGACGGATCGCCGCGCCGGCCGCATCGCGACCGAGGTCTGCGAGCGTCTCTGCGGCATCCTGTCCTCCAAGATCAAGAAGATCGGCACCACCCAGGTGCTGATCTACCCCGGCAAGGAACACCGCTTCGTCGTCGTGTTCCGCGGAGCCGGTCTGGAGGGGCCGCTCACCGATACCGACCCGAATCGCGAGGGGTTGCCCATCGCCACCGCCAAGCCGGTCGATCCGAAGAGCGCCGGGCAGAAGAAGGTCGCCAAGCTCATCGCCGACTTCTACGCCGTCGCCCTGCCGCTGCTGAAGAAGGAGGCCCCGGCCAACGGGTTCCTCATGCGTGGTGTGGCCCATCAGCCTGACATCCCAACCTTCCAGCAGCGGTACGGACTCAAGGCCGCCGCCCTCGCCGTCTACCCGATGTACAAAGGGCTCAGCCAGCTGGTCGGCATGACCAAGATCGAGGGACCCGAGACCATCGCCCAGCAGTTCGAGCGGTACGTCGCCGAGTACGACAACTACGACTACTTCTTCATCCACTACAAATACACCGACAAAGCCGGCGAGGACGGCAACTTCGCGGCGAAGGTGAAGGCGATCGAGGACTTTGACGCCGCC
>CAZZKQ010000275.1:0-5257 GCA_964654875.1 uncultured Verrucomicrobiota bacterium
ATCCGATGCCGGTGACGGATCCCGATCCCAATGCCGCAGCGGTCCGCTATGCGGTCGAGCTGGAGCGCGAGGCGGGACGTCCTCCGGTGCTGGACCTGGTCCATCTGGGCATGGGTGCGGATGGCCACACGGCCTCCCTGATCCCCGGCGACGCCGCCCTCGGGATCCGCGACGCCGAGGTTGCGGTGTGTGGGGTGTATCAGGGACGCCAGCGTCTGACGCTGACCTATCCGGTGATCGACCGGGCGCGTCGGATCCTCTGGGTGGTCACGGGTGCCGAGAAGGCCCCGATGCTCACCCGGCTGCTGGCGGGCGATCGGACCATCCCAGCCGGGGTGGTGGCCCGGGATCGTGCGGTGATCCTTGCCGACCGCGACGCGGCGGCGGCGGTCGCATAAGCCGACAGGCCTGCGGGTCGACCGCGCTGCCGGTGGCTCCGATGTGGTTCCGGTTGGGTGTCGTTCCGAGTGAATCTTCGTTTCGGTGGGTGCCGCAGTGCCGTGCGGCACTGGGCGCGTCAGCGCCCACCGTGGGGCGTCGACTCCGTCTGGCCCGGTGGATCCAACGCGAGATCCGGGCCGACACCCCTCTCCAACAGGCCCCAGAGACAGGTTGATCCCGATCCATTCCTCGGGAAGGGTCCTTCATCAACCACCTTCTCCGTCGAATGCGAGTTCCCTCTGTGGCTGTTCTTTTGATGAGTCTGATCCTGGTGACGGCCCTCGGGTCCTCTCCGTCCCAGGATCGTCCGGAAGTCGCGGCGTCCCCACGTTTGGCGGCCTCCTCCGATCGCACTGGCACCGGCCGGCTGCGTCTGCCGGCGGATCGACTCTGGGGTCAGCGGTTTGCCGGACCCGTCTTCGCCCGGTTCCACGACTGGACCGTCCGATATGAGGCCGCTGATGACGCGGGTCGTGCGGCGCTGGAGCAGGAAGGCGTGGACCTTGCGTCGACACGCCGGGTGGAACTGAAGGAGCTCATCCAGACGGACCCGTCCCGGGCCCTCGACCAGACCGTCCCGGTCGGGGTCCGACGGCTGCTGCCGGCGGCGGTGGTGGAGCGTCTGGAGGAGCGGATCGACGGCCGTGGGCAGCTCGCACTGCTGGCGGCGGTTCCGGCTCCGGGTGCGACGAACCACCTGCCGGCGTCGTGGCGGACGGCGATGGTCGGGGGACGGATCTTCCGGGCCCACGTCGATGGGCGACGTCTCGACGAGCCCACGCGACAGGACGTGGCCCTCCTTGGGATCGCGGTGGAGGACGAGCTGGCCCTCGACGAGAATCCGGCGCGGGTCCTGGAGGCGGTCGAGGCGGAATACGAGCTCGAGCGGGATCCGGTCTGTGGCGTGGCGGGCTGGTCGGCGTCGTCGCTCGGCACCCCTGTCGTGCTCGAGACCGGCGGGAACCGGCGCCTGGCGCTGTGTTCGGACACCCATGCGGAGTCGCTCAACGACTCCCTCATCCTCCAGGAATCCAACAGCGACGGCACCACCGTCGGCGAGGACGGCCTGGTGCGTCCGGCCTCGGCCTACACCGAGGGCATCAAGCGTCTGATCCTCATCCGGGTGGATTTCTCCGACAAGGCGGGTGCGCCATTCACCGATGCGAAGGGGACGAACATCATCCGGTCGATCGACACCTTCTTCCGGACCTGTTCCTACGGACGTGCGGGGTGCCGCATGCTCGGGGAGGGCTCGGCGTTGACGCCCACGCTGCGTATGCCCCGGACCACCACCGAATACGGGACCCTCGATGCCTCGAAGCTGAGGGAGGAGGCCCGGGCGGCCGCGAAGGCGGCGGGCTTCGTGCTGACGAACTACGACTTCGACGTCATCTGCTTCGGCAGCGTTCCCGGCTACGGCTGGGCGGGGTTGGGCTACGTCGGCGGACCCGGCTCCTGGGTCCAGAACTCCTTCGACGATGCCGCCGGGGTGTTCTGCCATGAGCTGGGCCACAACTATGGGCTCAACCACGCGAACTTCTGGGACACGGCCGGCGAGACGATGATCGGGTCGAAGGGGACCGACGTGGAGTATGGCGACTCGTTCGACACGATGGGCAACGCGGCGGCGGGGCGTCGCCAGTTCAACGTCCGCAACAAGACCTCGCTCAACTGGATGCGCTCGACGGAGGTGAAGACCCTGTCGGCGAACGGGACCTACCGCCTCTACGCCCACGACTTCACCAACGCCGCGCCGATCATGGCCCTGAAGGCGGTCCGGGATGCCAAGACCAACTACTGGTTCGAGTACCGGGCCCGGTTTGCCGACTACCGGTGGCTCTCCAACGGCATCGGCATCCGCAGGGCCCGATCCGACAGCTCCCGCCAGAGCCAGCTCATCGACACGACACCGGGTTCCGCCGACGGCAAGAACGACTCCCCGCTCGTCATCGGACGGACCTTCTCCGATCCGGCCATCGGACTCCACGTGACGCCCGTCGAGCGGTTCGACACCGATCCGCCGTCGATCGATGTGGTCTTCAATCGTGGCGAGTTTCCGGGCAACCGCAGGCCGGTCGTCGAGGTCACCGCCTCGGTGTCCGCCGCCGCCCTGAACGCCCCGGTGGTCTTCCGGGCCACGGCCACGGATGCCGATGGCGACACCCTCGCCTATGGGTGGGACTTCGGCGGGGGCGACTTCGGTGGGAACGCCCCTGTTGTCACCAACAAATGGAGCACCTCCGGCGACTACGTCGTCCGCTGCGTGGTGTCCGACATGAAGGGTGGGGAGACCAGCGACTATGTCGTCGTGCGCATTGGAAACCCGTCGACCTTCCGCATCGGCGGACGGGTCACCCGGTCGGGTGCGCCACTGGACGGTGTCCGGGTCTACACCTCCAACACCCGGATGACCCAGACCGGGGCCGACGGCACCTTTGTCCTGACGGGGCTGGCCCGTGGATCCTACACCCTCCGGGCGCTGGGCGAGGGCCTCTTCTTCACGCAGTCCGGCTTCGCCAACCCCATCAACCTCACTGGAAATCTGGAGGGCCATGATTTCGTCGGGGCCTTCCGCGGGGATCTCGAGACGGTCACGCTCGTGCCGGCCGGTGCGGTCTGGTGGTATTCGGATGCCGGAACCGATCTGGGCACGGCCTGGCGGGCGGCCTCGTTCGATCATGGCAGCTGGAAGCGTGGAGCCGCCCAGCTGGGCTACGGGGATGATGATGTGGTGACGCGGCTCGACTACGGCCCCGATGCCGCCAACAAGTTCATCACGACCTATTTCCGGGGTGAGTTCGAGGTGGAGGATCCGCAGCAGATCCTGTCGGCCACCCTGGGTCTCATGCGGGACGACGGCGCGGTGGTGTATCTGAACGGCAAGGAGGTCTTCCGCAGCAACATGCCGTCCGGGACGGTGACCTCCTCGACTCTCGCCTCGGCTGCGGTCGGAGGTGAGGACGAGTCGACCTACTACGAGACCGAGCTGGCAGGAAGCCAGTTCCTGAAGGGTCGCAATATGCTGGCGGTCGAGCTCCACCAGAGCAGCCGCTCGAGCTCCGATCTCAGCTTCAATCTCCGTCTCGACGCCCTGCTCACGCCGTCGACCGGACCGGAGGTCGTGCCGACACTCACGGTGGAGTCCTCGCCGGACGGGGTGCGCGTGAGCTGGCCGGCCTCGTTCACAGGCTATGAGCTCGGGGTGGCTCCGACGCTGGAGTCGGCGGACTGGGCCCCGGTCTCGGCGCCGATCCAGACCCAGGGGGACCGGCGCTACATCGTGCTCCCGCCGCTCGAGGAGCAGCGGTTCCTGCGACTCGCGAAGTGATGCGGCGGGTCTTTGGGGGTGGAGTTCCTGGCGTCGGTGGATCACGCTCCGGGGACTCCCGATGAAACACTGGATGCTGGCACTGCTGTGCGCCGTGGGCGTTCTCGTCCGGGCGGAACCGACGAACGGTCCGGTCGAGGTGATCGCCCTGGTGGGTGGGTCGCCGTTCGTGGCCGCGGACCAGGCCGGGCACCTCGAGACCCTCCTCGTGCTCCGGGATCCGTCGCACCGGCGGACCCTCCGCTCGTTCGCGTGGGAAGGCGACACGGTCTTCTCCCGGCCTCGTCCCCTCAATTTCCCCAGCCTTTCCCAGCAGCTTCTCCAGCAGCGGGTCGGCCTGGCGCTGGTCCAGTTTGGCCAGATGGAATCCCTCGCGGGTGCCGACGGGCTCGCGGAATTCCGGGAGGCCTATGCGCGGCTGGTCGCCGGGATCCAGCGGACCGTGCCGCGGGTGATCCTCCTGACTCCGACTCCCTTTGGTGCCGCCGGTCCGATCGACGCCGCGACGGCCCGGGATCGCAACGCGGTGCTCGCCCTGTATGCCCAGGCCATCGTGGATGTCGCACGGCTGCTCCATGTGCCGGCGATCGACCTCTTCGCCGGACTGGGCGGGGGCGGTCCCGGACCGTTCCGGGAGACGCTCGACGGAGTGCAGCTCACGGATGCGGGGCATCGTGAGGTGGCCCGGATGGTGTCGCGGCGGGATCTGGACAAGTCCGGGGAGGCCCTGCCGCTCCTGCCAGAGGCGACCTGGGATGCGGCGGTCATGGAGAAGGTCCGGGAGGCGGTGGTGCACAAGAACCGGCTGTGGTTCCGGTACTGGCGTCCCACGAACTGGGCGTTCCTGGCGGGCGACCGGACCGATCAGGCGAGCAGCCGGGACCATCGGGACCGGTCCATCCGATGGTTCCCCAAGGAGATGGAGGAGTTTGTGCCCCTGATCGACTCCGCCGACGCCGAGATCCGCCGTCGCGCCACGGCCCCGGAGGGCACCCGATGAGGAATTCGATGCATCCGACCTTCCCACTCCGCGCCCTGAGGGGTGTCGGTGTCGTCCTCCTGATCGCCACCTCGGTGGCCGTGTCGCCGCTCCGGGCGCAGTCGGATCCGGAGCAGGAACGCGCCAGCCTGCGGGTCCTCGACGGGTTCGAGGTGCAGCTCTTCGCCTCCGAGCGGGAAGGGGTCCGCAAGCCGATCCAGATCCGCTTCGATCCCGATGGCCGCCTGTGGGTGATCGGCAGCACCGCCTACCCCCAGATCAAGCCGGGTGAGGAGCCGGACGATCAGGTCGTGGTCCTCGAGGACACCAACCGGGACGGTCGGGCCGATCGTTCGACCGTCTTCGCCTCGGGGCTGCACATCCCGACGGGACTCGAGTGGGGCGATGGCGGTGTCTATGTGGGCGCCGCCACCGAGCTGCTGCATCTCAGGGACACGGATGGCGACGGTCGGGCGGACCGACGCCGGGTCGTGTTGCGGGGATTCGGC
>CAZZKQ010000276.1:0-5243 GCA_964654875.1 uncultured Verrucomicrobiota bacterium
TCAATCCCGAGCGCGTCAGCCCGCCCGACATCGACATCGACTTCGCCGACGACCGTCGGGCCGAGGTCATCGAATACGTGCGGGAGAAGTACGGACGGGACGCCGTCGCCCAGATCATCACCTTCGGCACCCTTGGTGCGAAGTCGGTGATCCGCGACGTCGGACGCGTCATGGGCCTCAGCTTCGGCGAGTGCGACCGTCTCGCGAAGATGATCACGGATGCGAAGTGGGGCCTGAAGGACGCCCTCGAGAAGAATCCCGACTTCAAGTCCGCCTACGAGGGCGAGGAGGTCACGCGCGACCTGGTCGACTCCGCCCTGCTGCTCGAGGACCAGGCCCGCAGCGCCGGCGTGCACGCGGCCGGTGTCGTCATCGGCGCCCAGCCGCTGGTCAACCTCCTGCCGCTCAAGAAGGACGAGGACGAGGGCATCGTCACCCAGTACGCGATGGGCCCGGTCGGCGATCTGGGACTCCTCAAGATGGACTTCCTGGGTCTCAAGACCCTGACGGTCCTCCGGAACACGGTGGAACTGGTCGAGCGGACCCGAGGAATCAAGGTCGACCTCGATACCCTGCCCCTCGACGACGCCAAGACCTACGAGTTGCTGAACAACGCCCAGACCCTCGGCGTGTTCCAGCTGGAATCCGGGGGCATGCGGGACCTCTGCAAACGCTTCCAGATCGCCAGCGTCGAGCACATCACCGCACTCATCTCGCTCTACCGACCGGGTCCCATGGACCTGATCCCCGACTTCATCAAACGTCGTCACGGCGAGCAGGTGGTCGAATACCCGCATCCCCTGCTCGAGCCCATCGCGCGGGAGACCTATGGGATCCTGATCTACCAGGAGCAGGTCATGCAGGCGGCCCAGGTGCTGGCGGGCTACACCCTCGGCGGCGCCGACCTCCTCCGACGTGCCATGGGCAAGAAGAAGCCCGAGGAGATGGCCAAGCAGCGCGAGACCTTCGTCAAGGGCTGCGCCGGGAAGAACCAGATCCCCGCCCCCAAGGCCAACGAGGTCTTCGACCTCCTCGAGAAGTTCGCCGGCTACGGCTTCAACAAGTCCCACGCCGCCGCCTACGCCGTCGTCGCCTACCAGACGGCCTACCTCAAGGCCAACTACCCGGTCGAGTTCCTGTGCGCCATGATGACCAACGACCAGGCCGACCTGGCGAAGCTGGCGCAGTACATGGCCGAGGCCCGGGATTTCGGGATCGAGGTCGTCGGTCCCGACGTGAACGAGTCGGACGTCCGGTTCGCTCCCGCGGCCCCGACCGCGGCGTCCACCGACCCGACCGCACCGCCCACGAAGCCCCTGATCCGCTTCGGTCTGGCCGCCATCACGGGCGTCGGCGAGGTCGCCGTAGAATCCCTGCTCGAGGCCCGTCGCCAGGGCGGACGGTTCGTCTCGTTGCCCGACTTCTGCGAACGGATCGACACCCGGGCCACGAACAAGAAGGTCCTCGAATGCCTCATCAAGGCCGGGGCCTGTGACGCGCTGGGGTTCAACCGGGCCAGCCTGATGGCCCAGCTCGATGGCGCCATGGCCCGGGCCAGCTCCATCGCGGCCGATCGCGTCCGGGGCCAGTCCTCCCTCTTCGACGCCTTCGAGAGCACCCCCAGTCCCACGACAAAGGCCAAGGCGGTGGAGCTGCCCGAATGGCCCGCCAGCGAGAAGCTGGCCTATGAGAAGGAGCTGCTCGGGATGTACCTGACCGGCCACCCGCTCCAGCCCCATGAACCCCTGATCCGACGCTTCGCCATCCACTCCATCGCCGACCTGCCCACCCTCGAGAACCGGGCCATGACCCGGATCGGCGGTCTCGTCGCCGGCCTGCAGGAGGGCATCAGCAAGAAGTCGGGGAAGAAGTATGCGATGGTCACGGTCGAGGACCTCACGGGCAGCGTCCAGATGCTCCTGATGAACGAGAACTACGACCGGTTCCGCAGCCTCCTCAACATCAATGTGCCGGTGCTGGTGACGGCCGAGGTCAACACCGGCGAGGATCGTCCGAAACTCTTCCCCCAGGAGATCCTGCGACTCGAGGAGGCCCCTCGGAAGTTCACCCGCCAGGTCCATGTCCGACTCCGGGCCGACACCCTGGACGCCGTCCGACTCGAGGCCTTGAGAACCCTGATCGAGGAGCATCGCGGGAAGGTTCCCCTCTTCCTGAACATTCGCATGGCGAACGGCGCCACGGCTTATCTCGAGGCGAACGACCAGTTCTCGGTCACCCCATCCGCCCAACTGGAGGAGGCGATCCATGCGTCGATGGGAATGGACACCTACTGGACCCGCGTGGACACCTCCATCCCGGAACGGGCACCCCGCAAGTGGGAACGCCGAGCCTCCGGTGACGAGGGCTGATCGGGGCGATGGTGCCTCGGAGGATCCGGAACACAGGCCACCCACGCGGGGTTCATGCGGGAGGATTCCTGAACGGTGGACAAAACGGCTTCGGCCTCCTCCGGATCAACAGTCTCCGAGACAGAAGAACCTCCGACCCGGCCCTGCCCCTAGGCGATCAGATGGGTCAGGACGTCGAAAGGAACCTCGTCGGTGAGCCCCAGCGGCTGATTCCACCGGCGGAAGGTGAATTCCGCCGTCGGCTCATCCGCCGCGCCGAATGGAGCGGAGGAACTGGGAAGCAGCCGCCGTCCCAGTTCATCGAAGAGCTCCAGGGTGACGAGGTTGCGGTGACCGATGAAACCGCAGGGATCCAGATGGACATGGAACTGGCCCTGCAACCAGTCAAAGTCCGACTGGTAGGGTATCCGATAAAGACCCACCCCGACATCAAGGGGACCGAGTCGTGCATCACGGACGAAGAGCAGATCACCGGCCTGTTCGTAGAACTGCCAGACCAGTTCGCGCTGGTGCACGGCTGGGTAGTCCGCGGGTTCGCTGGATTCCTCGAAACGCCGGATGCTGATGCGGAAGTGGCATGCCCCTCGACTCCTGAGCGACTCGCTGAATTTGTAGCGGAGGCCCAGCATTTCGGAACCATCCAAGGATGCCGAGGGCAGGCACCAGCAGCTCTGCAGCGACGCACCCTCGTCCAGGTCGAGTTGACCGTCCGAAAGGATCCCACTTCGATGGCAGAGCCTGTGGCTGGGCACGGGGCCAACATCCTGGAGCAGGACATATCCCGGGGCATTGTCCGTGCCCTCGGTTTCGGGGCACGGTTCCGACTTCAGGCTCAGTCCAGAGGCACCCCGGCTAGCCCAGAAGGGTGTCGAGGTCTCCAACTGCTCCCAGACCAGCGCCCTCGGACGGCGGTGGGCTCCCCTGGAAACGGCGGTGGGGTCGAGACGGGACTCGACCCCACCGTGATGAAGTGCTGGCCCGCCGATTGGGACGGAAGCCTGTTTGCCGGGCGTGTTCATGGTGTTCAGATTCCTGACGGATTCCGTTCCGGAATGTCCTCTCGGGACAGACCGTGAATCGGACCGAACACCAGAACGCCCACCGGAATACGGTTCTTACCGCTCCGGTGACCGTGCCGATCAGCGGGAGGCGCGGCGCTTGTCGCTGAGCGACCCCAGAAACGCCACGATCGCGTCGACCTGCTGGTCGTCGAGCTTCTTGCCCAGCTGGAGCCACGCCATCTCGCGCACGGCGGAGGACAGCGTCTCGTGCTTTCCGTCGTGGAAGTAGGGGGCGGTCAACGCAATGTTGCGCAGGCTCGGAACCTTGAAGACATACTCGTCGGCCTCATCCTTCGTCACCGCAATCCGGCCCTTGTCCGCCGCATTGGAATAGGCTTCGAGGATGCCGAGCTTCCGGAACCCATTGCCGCCGATCAGGGGACCATTGTGGCAGGTGGTGCATCCGACCTGGGTGAACAGTTCCAGTCCCTCGATCTCACGGGATGTCAGGCCCTGGTTGTCTCCCTTGAGGAACTCATCGAACCGGTCGTGCGTGATCAGCGTGCGTTCGTAGGCGGCGATGGCCTTGGCGAGGTTGTCATAGGTGACCGGGTCCTTGTCCTTGGGGAACGCAGACTTGAACTGGCTGACATAGCGCTTGTCACCCTTGAGACGCTCGACCACTTCGGCCTCGCTGGGCATGCCCATCTCGATGGGATTCAGGATCGGACCCTTGGCCTGGTCAGCGAGGGTTTCCGCACGTCCATCCCAGAACTGGGCGAGATGGAATCCCGCGTTCAGCACGGTGGGGGAATTCCGACCGCCACGCTTTCCGAAGGCACCAGGAGAGGTCTTCTCGTTGTCGACGCCACCCCGGTTCTGGTCGACCACGTGACACGAGTTGCACGACTGGCTGTTGTTCTTCGAGAGCCGCTTGTCGAAGAAGAGGCGCTTTCCAAGCTTCACCTGGGCCTGGGTGTCATTCTCGGATCCCGGCATCCGGTCCGGTATCGTCCCAAGAACCTCCATCGCCGGTTTCCGGACCGCCACTGCGTCGGCTGACGAGGACGCGCCGAGGGTTCCGATGGCGAGCAAACCCGCCATCCCAATCCAACAGATCTTGGTGTTCATACGATTGATGTTGAGCATGTTGTCCGGGAAGAGTTGCCCGGAATTCCGAAGGGACAAGCCCGTTCCTGCAGTGCTGGGCAGAAGACACCGGTGACCACCGGAAATCAGGCGGAATCGTGGGCCAAATCCCCGCCCAGAATCGCCCGGGTCTCTGGAGCACCCGTGGCACAAAACAAACGGGGCGATGGCCACCTTGGTCGCCATCGCCCCGGAGAATGCAGGTGTCCTGACAGCCGGAAACCCGGTTCAGTATCCCTCGTTCAGGATCCCTTCTCGACCTTGAACCCGGCCTTCTTGGCCGCCGAAGAGATGCGGCGGCTGCTGGTCATGGACTTGTCGAACTCCACCGCGGCCACGTGGCTGTCGGGGCACACATGGGCGGACTTGACACCCTTGACCTTCAGGAGCGCGGCCTCGGCCTTGGCCGCGGAGGTGGCGCAGGTCACTCCATCCAGCTTGAACTGGGCCTTCGTCACGTTCGCAGCCGCCTTGGTGGCGCAGCAGGCAGAACCCTTCTCGCACTTCTCGGAATCACCCGCGAAGCTGGGGAGGACCAGAGCAGTGGAGGCGGCAAGGATCAGGGCGGACAGGTATTTCATGGGGACTGTTGATATTGTTTCGGTTGAAGGTCCGCCCCGGGGGAGAGGCGGTGCTTCCAAAGTGGTAGGCTCCGATCCAAACCCTGTCCACGCAAAATCCGGAGGACCTCGGGTCCCGGTCGGTGCGCCTCCTAATGGGTGGG
>CAZZKQ010000277.1:0-5221 GCA_964654875.1 uncultured Verrucomicrobiota bacterium
ACCCCGAGGGTTGCCGGAACCATCGCGGCCCGGAGGGTGTTCCGAATGGCCCCGCCCCCCGCCGCCACCGCCCCCGGAAGCTCGGACCACGTCCGGGTCGACACCGCCCAGAGCCCGAACGGAACCCCGATCGTGACCACGAGGCCCGCCACCGCAAGGAACCATGCCGCCCAGGCCCAGCCACCCAGGGCCTGTCCCCAGGCGGAGGCCGGGGCCTCGGATTCGATCCGGGGCCAGGCCCATGCCCCGGGCTTCCAGAAGAGGAGGAACAGGATCGGCAGCACCCACAGCGGCCAGCCGACCGCCATGGCTGCACCGAGATCGAACCGGGTGTTGAATCGGATCCAGAACGCCTCGGTGAACACCCGGACCTGGAACAGCACCGGCACGGTGAAGTTCGCCACCGCCAGCACGAAGACCACCGCCGCAGCGACACCCCATTCGGTCCGCCCCATCGGGATCAACACGGCACGGACCAGGTGCAGCCCACGAAGCCCGGGATCCCCCTCCAGGTGCGCCGACTGGAGCCGTCCCCAGGCCGCCCAGGCCACCAGTGCGACCAGGGGCCACAACATCGAGGCCAGGATGCCCGCCGCCGCCAGAAACGCCCAGCCGTCCCAGGCGTCCTTTGGAATCGACAGCCGTGCGGTCGACAGCAGCTCCAGCCAGCCGTTGGCCAGCCAGAAGGGCGGCAGCGCCAACGCCGTGACAGCCAGTCCGCGCCAGACCTGACGGCCAAAGGTCCCGGAGACCATTCCCGCCAGGGCCACCATCCAGCCGAGGGCGAACGCAACCAGCGTCGTCACGACACCCAGACCCATCGACTGGAGGAAGAGGAGGAACCCACTCATGACACGAACCGGGTCAGACGCAGCTCATCGACGGAAAATCCTTTCAAGGGTCTCGACGCCCTCCTCCAGTTCCGCCACCAGGCGGTTCCAGTCCGGTCGCAACCCCGACGGGATCAGACCCTCCCCGGGCTCCAAGGCTCCATCGGTCACCAGGCGCGACGCGACCTCGGGACTCCGCAGATAGGCGACGAGGGTTTCGGCCTGGGGACGGATTCCGTCGAGACGTGCCACGAGGGCGACGGTGTTGGGGATGGAGAGGGACAGGTCTCCCAGCGGCAACGACTGGACGGGCAGTCCCTCACGGACCGCGGCCCGGACATCGTCGGAATCCGTCAGTCCGAGGAGTGCCTCCCCCCGGGCTACACGCCGGACCACCTGGGAATTCCCCTCCTCGAGGAACGGTCGGTTCTCGGCGAGGGCGCTGCACCAGACCGTCCACCCTTCGGGTCCCCAGTGCTGGCGAAGCGCCAGCAGGTGGGTGGCCGCGGTGCCGAAGAGCGGGAAGGCCATGGAGACCTGTCCACGCCAGGTCGTGTTGGTCAGCGCGGCCAGGGTTTCCGGGGGCGTGAAAGGCCGGCCCGACCGATCCACCGGACCGGAGGCTCCAGAGCGCACCACCCAGCACCGGTCGCGGCGGCCGAATGACCACCAGCCCTCTGGACTCCGAAACACCCCGGCGGCCGCCAGCTGCCGGGTGCGCAGCTCCTCGTTGCCCCAGAAGACGTCCGCCGTGGGATGGGCTCGCTCCGCCAGAAGCCGGTTCGCCAGCCCGACCGTCTTCACGGCCTCGCTGTCGAACACCGTCCGGACCCGGATCCCGGTCTGGCGGGTGAATGCCGCCAGGAGAGGCTCGGCCACGACCTGGTCCTGGGCACAATACAGGACCACCTCCCCGGCATCGGATGGGGTGGATGCCGGTCGACAGGCAGTACCGCCCATCAGCAGGAGCACCCAGCACCCGGTCCAAAGTGCCCGGAACCCACCAAGATAGGACCTGGCCCCAAGCGTCCACGACCTGTCCCAAAGAGCCTGTCCCCAATCTCGGAATCGAGGACCTGGCCCCGAATGGAAGGTCACCCAACTGAGGACCTGGCCCCAAAGGCGACAGCCTACCGCTGTCATCCATGGCGACCATGACCTAGGCGACCATGACCTGGCCCCAAACCGCAGAAGTGTCTGTCCCCAAGGGGGATCCTGACCCCAAGGCGGATCGATCATGACGTCGGGACCACCACCAGGACCTGTCCCCAGCCCCATCCGGGATCTGTCCCCGGCGTGCCTGGCCCCGGCGTGCCGCGCTCCCCTCGACCCCCTCGACATGGACCTGTCCCCCCCGGTGCCGTTCATGCCGTTCTCCGATGAAACCACCACCACTCGATCAGCAGGATCCCGAACCCCGCGAGTGCGAACCAACGCCATCCCTCCAGACTGGCCGGCTGGATCTGGGTGGCCGCCACCGCGGCCCGACGTCCCCGATCCAGACTCTCCCTCGGGGTCAGGTCCGTCTCGCGTGCATCGAGCAGGTTGACCGCAAATGACCATCGGTTCGTCCCCTGCTCCACCCGATACACCCCCTGTCGGGTCGTGTCCGCAACGACGAACTCCCGGGTCCCCTCCGAGGGCGTCAGCGACTCGATCCGGCCGTCCGGTGCCGTCACCGAGGCGGGCGGCACGGACCCCGGACCCTTCCAGATCCACTGCACCGGGGCGGCAGTCCGACCCGCCTCGGCGGCGGCGCGGATCCGGTCCGGGTCCAGCCACTCGATGGCGTTGGCGATGAAGATCGGGAATCCCACCCGCAGGGGCCAGGTGCTCTGCAGGAGATCGAACCCGATCCAGATCGTCCGCTGCCCGTCCGTCTCACCCGCCCAGACCAGGGAGGATCGGGACGCCTCCACCAGAGAGACGGCCCACGGAGGCGTCGGCATCTCGAGGGCCTGGGCGACCTGGACCGCGTCGAACCCCACGAAGCGCAGCAGCGGATGGGTCGACTTCCAGTCCACGATCACCGGGGCCTCGAGGGACCCCACCGGTCCCGGGGACCACACCGGGCGCACCGCATGGATGGCGAGGACATTCGCCCGGGGCCAATTCCCGGGCACCACGTCATCCAGCACAACGATGTCGGACTCGATGCCGCCGGCAGGAACCGAGCCTGCGACGGTCACCTCGACCCGGGGGCCGGCCGACCGGAGCGCGCGTTCCAGGAACCGGTTGCCGCGGGTGACCAGAAGGATCCGGACCGGACGCGGAAGCCGGCTCACCACCGACACCGTGTTGTCGACCGCGAGGTCATCCGGCTGGTCGAGGGTGATGGTGAACACCCCATCTCGGGGCTGATCCACGACGAAGACCTCGGAGATTCCGTTGGTCGGACCGATCCGGACGGTCCGCGAGGCAACGGCCTGCCCCTCGAACCGGACCGTGATCGGCACCTCGGCTGCCTCGGGGGTGGGATTGGCCACCCTCACGAACAGGGCCCGCTGGGTCGGGTTCTCGGGATTGGACCGCATCTCGGCCGAGACCAGTCCAAGGTTCCGGTTACGGAGTCCGACCCGATGGAAAACGAGCGGCAGATCGAGGGTGTCGACTCCTGCGAGATCGACGCCGGCCCCATCACTGAACAGGTGGACCTCGGCTCCCGGACGATCCTTCACGAGGGTTGCAGCGACACGGAGGGCCTCATCGAGGCGGGTGGGGGTATCGGTCACCCGGGCGGATTCGATGGCCCGCCGGAGCGAGGCCTTGTCGGTGGTCGGGGACTGTCGAACCTCCGCCTGGGCAGCCGCCACCAGGACGAGCATCTCCTGCCCCTCCGACGCCGGCCCCAGCGCATCGACCAGGGCGAGAGCCTGTCGACGCGCCGCCTCGAAGCGGCTGGGGGACTCGTCGACCGCCTGCATCGAGGCGCTGGCGTCGAGGATGACGACCTGGAGGGATCCCTGGAGGCGGTTGCCGGTCCTGAAGGGTCGGGCGAGTGCGATCACCACGAGTGCGAGGATCGCGAGCTGCAGGAGAAGGAGGGCATGGCGTCGAAGACGCTGGAACGGGGCGCTGGCCTGGTTCTCGGCGAGGAACCGCTGCCAGAGGACCGTGCTGGGAACGACCCGGGAGATCCGGCGTCGCCTGAGCAGGTAGAACCCCACCACCACGGGCAGCGAGAGCGCAAACCACAGGGCCCATGGAGACAGGAGGCTCACGGCGATCCACCCGTCACCGGCAGGTCGGGGATTGAGGCGACCCCTTCATGACCGGATCTCACCGCGCGGGCGGCGAGTAGTTGGCCTCCAGATACGCCACGAGGGCCGGAATCTCGTTCGTCGACAATGGCGCCCCGAACCGCGCCTTCATCTTCTCCACGTTCGCCGTCCACTGCGCCCGGTTGAGGGGCGGCTGGGTGATCACGTAGTCCATGGAGTGACACGAGGAACAGGCCGAACGTACCAATTCCACACCGGCCCCGGCCTTGAGCGCCGGCTCGTCCTTGGGCAGCTCGAGCCGATCGCCGGCAAAGGGGTTCCGCACGGGCTCCACGGCGACGTCGGCGGCCAGGAGCACGGAGGCGAGGACGACCGGGACACCGGAGAGAGGTAAATGGAGGCGGATCATGATCGGAGGACGGTGACGGTGACGGGCTCGACGCAATTGCGCATGTAGCCGGCGGGATTCCAGAGCGGTTCAAGGGGCTGCGACTGGCCCAGCCGGTTCGTGGCTCGGGCCATCAGCGTCCGGGTGCCCGTGCCCGAGGGTGTCCAGTCCAGGGTCCACTCCCGGAAGGCGAAGTCGCCGAGGCTCCTGCCAAGCGTCGCCGCCTCCCAGCGCCGACCGCCGTCCACGGAGACGAGGACCTCGCGGATCCCCTGCCCGTCGTCGAAGGCGAAGCCCCGGAGACGCTGCGACACACCAGACCGAACCTCGGCCCCGTCGGAGACGCTCGTGATGAACGAGCGGACGTTCATGCGGCTGATCGGGACCGTCCGCTTCGGCGTCGTCCCAGGCGTCACCGCGGCGCAGGGATCGTCCGGGATCCGATAGCCCGGGTTCATCCAGAAGCCCTTGAACTCCTCGCCCACCACCCGGATGTCATGGACCTGCTTGATCCAATAGGTGCCATAGTACCCGGGCACGACGAGCCGAAGAGGATAGCCATTGAGCCAGGGGAGCGGCTCCCCGTTCATCTCGTAGGCGAGCAGCAGCTCCGGAGTCATCGCGAGGTCCACCTCGATGGCCTTGATGAAGTCGGGGGTCGCCGGGAGGAATGGCTTGTCGAGACCGTTGAAGACGACCTGCTTCGCGGACGACTGGATCCCGGCGGCCTTGAGGACATCCGCCAGGCGGACGCCCTTCCATCGGGCACAGCCCATGGCGCC
>CAZZKQ010000278.1:0-5211 GCA_964654875.1 uncultured Verrucomicrobiota bacterium
GTCGGCCGTCCCGGAACTCTCGGCCCTCGACGGGGAGAGCGCCGAGACGAAGGCGCTGTATGGGTTCGACAGCCCCTTCGAACCCACCCGGATCTACGCCCGGGAATGCTGCCTGGCCCGGCGACTGGTCGAACGTGGCGTCCGGTTCATCGAGGTCACCTGCCCCCGGACCATCGGCGACCGATGGGATCAGCACAGCGACCTGAAGGCCGGGCACGAGGCCAACGCGCGCGCAGTCGACCAGCCGATCGCGGCCCTGATCCTCGACCTCAAGCGGCGGGGCCTGCTGGAGTCGACCCTGATCGTGTGGGCAGGCGAGTTCGGGCGCACCCCGTTCGCCCAGGGCTCCAATGGCCGCGACCACAACCCGTTCGCATTCACCGTCTGGATGGCGGGCGGCGGGATCCGCGGGGGTACGATCATCGGGGCGACCGACGATTTCGGATACCGGGCAGTCGACCGGAAATGCCAGATCCACGACCTCCATGCGACGATGCTGAACCAGCTGGGGGTGGACCACCGTCGACTCACCTTCCGCTCGGGAGGTCGAGACCATCGGCTCACCGACGTCCATGGGGAACTGATCAGCGAAGCGATTGCCTGAGTTCCAACGCGGCGGATCGGCTCAGGCCTCTGGCAATCCCAGATGGGGCAGGACCTTGGCCTTCAGCTCGTCGATGAGATCCGGGTCCATGAAGCCGTAGTCGTCAGGGATCCGCAGGACAACGATCTGCTTGCCCTCCAGAGCCTCCGGAAACCGGAGCTGCAGACGGTTCAGGTGGGATTTTTCCATCACGAAGACGAGATCGGCCCAGCCGATGTGGCCTTCAGTGACGACGACGCGGGCCTCAGGCTGTGTGCCCGCGGAACGGACCTGCACTCCAGGGATGCCGCTGAAGATCTCCTCGGCAGTGAGGCTCCGAAGCCGGTTCCGGCTGCAGACAAACAGGATCTTGAGGGGGTGTTTCGGCGGGTTCTCCATCCAAGGCCAGCCTGACTTTACAGGCGGAGCTTGGCCTCCACCTCGGCATCGAAGGCGCGGTAGTCGCAGGTGAGTTCCTCACCCTCCGCGATGTCCCGGAGCGCACAGGTCACTCCTTCCGCCCCCCCGGGGGCCATGCCGGTATTGGGGGATTCGGCGTGGTTCATGAAACAGGCGTGGTCCCCGCTCAGGACCCAGAGTCCCGAATCCCGCTCCCGCCAGGCAAACCAACGCAGGTGCGCCTGGGCAGGTGCCGGCCAGCGCGACACCTCGGCATCCGAGAACCGCTGGTCGAAACCGGGCTCAAACCGCCAGATCGGGGCGCCGGCCCGCAGCGGCGCGGCAGGGAAAAGCCCCAGTCCATGGATGGAACTGGGGCCAACCCGGACCGGGATGAGGAGCATGGGATGTCGAATCGCCCGTACCCGGAACTACTGCGCGGGCGAAAAGTCGGTCGCCTTCATGAAGAGCGACTTCACCCCACCCGGGGCCGTGAGGGAACCGCCGGCCGCCTTCTCGCTGGCCTCGCGGGCCGCCTTCCAAGCCGGATCCTGCCCGAAGGCGGCGAACGACTTCTTGGAGGCGTCCACCGAGGCATGGGTCAGGAAGTAGTCGAGCGTGACGTCGGCCCCCGGCTGGTCGGCCATCTTGTGCCAGTAGGCGTAGTTGTTCATGCCATGCTTGGCGAACAGGGCCTGGGTGTGGTCACGGAACCGGGCATCGAGAGCCCCAAGCCGTCCAGGAGCCGCGGTGTAGGTGCGCCATTCCCAGACCCCGCCCTTGGAGACGTTGCCGGTGCGCGGCTTCGGGGAGTAGTCGGTCAGCACATAGAACGGATTCTCGGCCTTGCTGACGAGGGGACCGTTGGCCTCCGACGCCTTGTAGGCGGCCTGCCAGTCGGGATCCGCCACGAACGCCTTCCAGGACGCCTCGCGGGCCTCACGGCTCGGATAGGACAGCAGGAAGTGGAGCCGCTGATCGGCGGGATCGATCGGCATCCAGTAGCCGACGCTCGTGATGCCGTGGCGGGCGAAGAGCTTCAGGGTGTGGTTGCGGAACCGGTTGAGCAGCGCCTCCTGCTTGCCCGGGGCGATGTGGTAGATCCGCATCTCGTAGCAGCCGGCGGCGACGCCCTTGGACGAACCACCCGAGGTGGCGCATCCGGAGAGGACGGCAGCGGAGCCGAGAACGGTCGAGACGAGGAATTCCCTGCGGGGCAATGAAGAGGACATGTCGGCATTGCACGCCGGCAATGATGGAGGCGTCAAGGCCGCGATCGAAGATCAGCGGGGACCCGGACTGTCCGGGCGCGGGCCGACACCCCGGATCCCAGCCTTGCCAAGGGAGGGGGGTCCGGGTCCTCAATGAAGTCAGCTCCCCCTCCGGTTCCATGCACACCGCGCGCCCCAGGCCACACTCCCATCCGGGGTTCACACTGATCGAGCTGCTCGTCGTGATCGCCATCATCGCGATCCTCGCCGGCATGCTCCTGCCCGCTCTCGCGAAATCGAAGGCCAAGGCCCAGGCGGTCCAGTGCGTGTCCAACCTCCGACAGTGGTCCCTCATCACCACTCTCTACACCACCGACAACGCCGACCGGTTCATGGCCGACTACGGCCCGAGCATCGACGGGACGTGGATGGCCTCACTCAGCAACCTCTACGGCAACATCGGCCAATTCCGGCTGTGTCCGACCGCAAAGCTGCCGTCGAAGGAAGGCTACGGGAACACCCGGGAGTTCTGGGGCTGGAGCCAGGAGAACAAATCGGAGGGGTATTTCCGCAAGGGCGACCACGGCAGCTACGGGATCAACCACTGGATCAACTCGCTCCCTCCGAGCTTCAAGGACGGCTGGCGAGGTCAGCCCTCATGGCACTGGTCCACCGTCAGCGGCGTCACCGAGCCATCGATCGTGCCGGTGTTCGCCGACTGTGCCTGGTACGGGGGCAATCCGTTCGACCTCCAGTATCCGGGCAACGGAGGCAAGCCGCCGAGGACGCGGGACTGGAACAAGACGCAGGCCAAGCAGTGGGACTGGGACATGGCGCGATTCGTCATGGATCGGCACAACCGCAACATCAATGCGGCCTTCGTCGACGGCTCCGCTCGGGCCGTGAAGCTCAACGCGGTCTGGGACCTCCAGTGGCATCGTCAGTTCCGACGGACCGCGTTCGTCCCATTGGCCTGGTAGGACTGCGGCCTCTGGCGAACCCATCTCGATCCATCGCACTTGGATTCAACTGCGAGGGGCCGCGGGGCCGCGCTCTGGGCCACTGGGTGCCTCCCAGGCACCCACCCACCCCCGGCCCAATCTCTCCCCGCCCCCCGTCCGCGACAATACCCCCGCCGACCTTCCCCACAGGTGCGCCCCGCCTCGCAGCGTGGGCGCTTTCGCGACCGGTGATGCAGGGCGCTGCATCACCCATCGGATTCCCTCACGCCATCAATGCCGGCACCAGCTCGCCATGGATGTCGGTCAGCCGATAGTCGCGACCCTCGAAACGGTAGGTGAACCGGGTGTGCTCGATGCCCAGCAGATGCAGCAGCGTGGCATGGAGGTCATGCACGCTCACGGGCGACTCCACGATGTTGTAGCCGAAGTCGTCCGTCTTCCCGAGCACGAGGCCCGGCTTGATCCCGCCGCCGGCGAACCACATCGAGTAGCAGCGGGGATGATGGTCGCGTCCGAAGTTCGTCTTCGAGATGTCGCCCTGGGAGTAAGCCGTCCGACCGAACTCGCCGCCCCAGATCACCAGGGTCTCATCGAGCAGACCCCGACGCTTCAGGTCCTGGATCAGCGCCGCGCTGCCGCGGTCCGTGTTCTTCGTCTGGGCCTTGATCCCATCAGGCAGCCCACCGTGGTGATCCCAGTCGCGATGGCACAGCTGGATGAAGCGCACCCCGCGTTCCGCGAGGCGTCGGGCCAGCAGGCAGTTGTTGGCGAACGACGGCTTGCCGGGCTCCGCACCATAGAGCTCCAGGATCTCCTTCGGCTCCTTGGACAGATCCATCAGCTCGGGGACGCTGGTCTGCATCCGGAACGCCAGCTCGTAGTTCTCGATGTGCGTCGCAATGGCCGGATCGTTCAACGCCCCCAGCTGGCGACGGTTCAGGTCCTGCATGGCGTCGAGGAGCTGTCGACGGGCCTTGCCGCTGAGTCCAGGCGGGTTCGACACGTACAGGACCGGGTCACCCTGGCTGCGGAGCTGGACCCCCTGGTAGTTGCCGGGAAGGAATCCGTTGCCCCAGTACCGGGCCTGGAGGGACTGGCCGCCGCTGCCGCTGGTCAGGACCACGTAGGCCGGCAGGTTCTCGTTCTCGCTGCCGAGCCCGTAGGCGAGCCACGACCCCATTGTCGGACGTCCCGGCTGCTGGTTGCCGGTGCCGAAGAAGGTCACGGCCGGATCATGGTTGATCGGATCGGTGTGGATCGACCGGACCAGGGCGATGTCGTCGGCGATCCCCCCGATGTGCGGGAGCATCGAACTGATCTCCACGCCGGATTTTCCGTAGCGCTGGAACGGGAACGCGGGGCCGACGCACTTGAGCACCGCCTGACCTGCGGTCATGCCTGTGATCCGCTGTCCCATCCGGACGCTGGGCGGGAGCTCCTCGCCCGTCATCTCGGTCAGCTTCGGCTTCGGATCGAACAGATCGAGATGCGACGGCGCCCCCGACTGGAACAGATAGATGACCCGCTTGGCTTTCGGCGCGAAGTGGAGGGTCTTCAGGGCTCCGGCTGGACCGGCGGTCGGGGCGGCCTGGATCCCCGGGTTGAGGAGCGAGGCGAGGGCGATCGTGCCGAGGCCGGTCGTGCTCCGGGTCAGGAACGTACGCCGTGTCAGGGCCTTCTCCTGCTCGGACCGGAAGAGGATGGGATCGAGGGGGTTCACGGGGTTCACTTGGTGATCGTCTCGTTGAGGTTGAGGAGCACGTTGGCCACGGCCGTCATGGCCGCCAGCTCGGGCATCGATGCGGACGCAGGAACGGGGGATTCCCCGACCTTCAGCAGGGCGGCCGCGGCCTCGGGCTCCGCCTGGAACGTCGCCAGCTGGGTGTCATAGGTCCGACGCAGCACCGCCAGCTCATCGTCCTGCGGCGGCCGTCCCAGGGTGTGGCGGAAGGCGCGGAGGATCTGACGCTGCAGATCCCCGGGTGCCTCTCGCTGGACGCGTTGGGCGAGTCCACGGGCGGCCTCGACGAAGCCGGGATCGTTCATCAGGACCAGC
>CAZZKQ010000279.1:0-3525 GCA_964654875.1 uncultured Verrucomicrobiota bacterium
CCCATCGTCCGAGACCTGTGTGGTAGTAGCGGTAGCGGACCTGGTAGAGGCCTGAGCCGGTGTCGTAGCGGTAGGAGGCGAAGAGGGTTTCCCAGTCGTAGCTGTTGGAGCCGGTGCCGAAGCTGGCGTTGAGGTAGCGCACGGTGCCAAAGCCTGTATAGCCGTAGCGTTCCTGGACCGCACCGGCGGTGCTGATGACCGCGGTGATGTTCAAGGCGTCGCCGAGGGCATAGAGCCGCTCACTGCTTCGGTGACGGAGGATGAGATCATCAATGGAGCGTTCCCCCCAGACGAACCAGCGGTCGGCGGAGGTGGAGGCGTCCAGCCGCTCCTCCAGCACCTGCCACTGGTCGCTGTAGTAGTAATGGCGGGTACCGCTGCTGGTGACCTTGGTCACCCGCCGGAAGGCTCCGTCGTATTGGTAGGCCTCTTCGACCGTCCCTCCGGTGGGCTTGATCTCCGTGAGGCGGTTCCATGCATCATACTTGAAGTCGTAGGAGTCCCCCAGCTTCTTGGGCTGCGGTGCCAGCGTCATGTTGCCCGGGGCGTTGAACGTCGGGGTGGGCCAGGCGGTTCCGGTGGTCTCGGTGATGTCCGTGATTTCGTTGACCACGTTGTGGGTCCGGTTCTGGTTCAACTGGGTCGTCCCGCTGGCCTTGGTCAGGTAGCCGGTGGATGTCCCGTTCCAGTTGCCGGTCGGATCGTAGTTCCAGTCCTCCTCCCAGCTCGGCGTGCCCGTGATGCCTGTGAACGTCCCATTGAGTGTACCCCGGTCCAGGGTCTTGACCTGCGACAGCCCATCGTAAGTGTAATACTCGTCTTGGCCAGTGACGGCCACGGTGTTCTGCCGCCATTGGCGGTTGCTGGCCCGGTCGTAGCCGTATTTGACCCGCTCGCGGTCGGTATTGTCGCTCGTCTTGCGCCAGCGTTGATCGATGATCCGGCCAAAACGGTCCAGCCCAGTGTATTGATCCCCGGCATCGCCGCTGCCCCCACTGGTGTAGTAGGTCAGCTCCACACCCGGTTCGCCCGAGTAATTCCCAATGACCACCTGCTGCTTACCAAGGTAGCTGTAGTCCACCAACACGGTGGTGCTGTTCTTGAGCTGCTTCACCCGGTTGAGCACGTCGTCCGCGGCCCCAGCCGTGCCATAGTCCACGCTGATGACCGTACCGGCCGGATAGGTCACTGAAGTCCGGCGGGCATGGTTGGCGCTGCCGTCGGTGTAGGCATACTGCACGCTGGGGGTGCTGCCTCCTACCACGCCCGAGTGCGACTGATATTCGTAGGTGACCTGCCCAAAGCCGTTGTAGGTGTAGGCCACCTCATTGACGATGGTACCCAAATTGGGGTCCTGGTTGTCGTAGCTAGTCAGTTTGTCGAGCAGGCCACGAACGTTGTACTGTCGCAGGATACGCCGGATGGCACCATCCACCCCGCTGGCCAGGGTCGTCACCCGGTCATGCCGCAGGCGGCCCAGCTTATCGTATTGCAGCGTGCGGATCGTGCCGGCCTGATCCTTGATCTCCTTCACCTCCCCCAGGCGGTCGTAGCGATACTCGACCCGGTCGCTGGCGGAGGCCTTGTCCGGGTACTCCTTGGCCCGCAGCAGATCGTTGCGCGCCACATCGGAGTCGGTGCTGCCAACACCCTTGACCACCCCATACACCCAGATCGTCACCTGATCGCCCGTCACCGAGTTCTTGGCCGTCAGCGTCTTGAGCTGGTTGCGGGCCGTGTAGGTCATCTCCGTCGTCCGGTTCTGGTCGGTACCGGTGCCCCCCGAGACATAGTTCTCGATGGTTTTGGTGACGCGACCCGCCGCATCGTATGCGGTGATGTTTTCAATCGCCTTCGGGTCGGTCACTTTGCTGGCACGACCCGCCATGTCGTATTCGGTGCTCGACACCAGCACGGTGTCCGAACGCGCGGGGATGGTGCTGGGCCGGGAGAAGCTCGCAGCAGCGTTGGTGCCATAATCTGCAGACGCCTGGGTCCGACCCACCCCATCCGGATAGGAGGCCACGTAGCTGACCCGGGCTTTGGGCTGCGTACCACCGGGCGTGGTCAGTTCGCCGGTGCTCGTGGCGTCGTGGAACCGCTGCCGGTTGACCGTCTGGATGACGTTGCCGCCGTCATCCCAAGTGTTCTCCACCTGTTCGACCACCGTGTCGCTGGTCACCGTGCCCGCGGCTGTGTAGTCCGTGTCCGCCTCCGCTGTGTCAAAACACTGGAACACCTTGCTAGGCCGACCCACCTGATCATGCTGGGTCTTGGTGAACGCCCGGTCCCCGGCCACCACCCGCTTGATCTCCAACCCGCTGGGGCCATACCAGACCTTGTCCTTGAGGCTGTTGCCAGCGGTCCCGCCAGAGACCGAGTACTCGAGCCGCTGATACACCCGCCCAAGCGGATCGTATTTCGTCTCATTCCGGGTCACCAACGCACCGACGCTGGTGGTGTTCCTCCGGTCGGTCTGGGTCAACCGGTCTAGGTTGTCGTAAGCGTAAGTCTCATAGAAGTCGATCTCACCGTCCTGGCTGATCTGCCGGTCGCGGTAGTCGTAGCCGTAGGTAGTCACCCGCGTGTTGCTGGCGTCCTCCCACTGGGTGAGCTTGGTCCGGTTGCCATTCCCGCCGGTGGTGTTGCCATCGTATTCGTAGGCCTCGACCTTGGACATGTTGTTGGCCCCACCCGCCCCTGCCGGGTTGGTCGCCGTCGCTCCGGTATCGTCGGTGCCCACCCACAGTTCGGTGACCCAGCCTAGTGGGTTGAACACGTACCGGGTGATCGTGCCATCCGGGGCCAGCGTCCGGATCTTCCGGCGCATGTTGTCGTAACCGAAGATCTGCTGGTTGTAATGGGTGCCAGCGGTGCCCTCACCGGTGCTGGGGATGACGAAGTACGAGCGCGTGGAGGCCAGCCCAGGCGCCCCCGCATAGACATTCTTCGACCAACTGACCCAGCCCGACTGTGGCAGGCTGTCGCTGGCCTGGAGCTTGCCACTGCTTGTAACGGTCGAGCCGCGAGTGGCGCCGATTTCGTCGGTAACCCGACCAGCTGCATCCTGACGCGTAATGCGCACCGGATTAACCAACGTGAAGCTGCTGTCCGAAGTCTTCTGGTAACCTTGGCCCACCCAAGTCTCAAAGGAGTCATCCTTGTACACCGTCCACGTCGCCCGACGGATGCCGGTGGCGGTGCCACCCACGTCAATGGTGTGCACCGGCCCCAGGGACTGGGTCGGTCGGCCCCGCAAATCCACCGTCATATCCGTGGTGAGGTTAAGATGGCTCCCAGCCACCGGTGTCCATGGCGTGCTGACACTGGCATCTTCCACCACCTTGGTCAGGCCGTCGGTCGACAAGTCATAGGTGTAGCCAGTGATATAGCCCCGCTCGTCCAGCTTCCATGTAACACGTCCATAGGCATCAAACTTCTGTTTCCAGCTGGTGGCAGTGCCCGATCCGTTCTGGGTCGTAGCCACCACCGGCAACGTGACCGTCAGTTCATCGATCTGCAAGG
>CAZZKQ010000279.1:3625-5192 GCA_964654875.1 uncultured Verrucomicrobiota bacterium
AAGGGTGATCCGCGCCTTGTCATCATACTGGTAATACTCCCCCCACTGAGCCACCACCGCCCCGGCCACCATCTGCTGCAATACCTTCAGGATCACTAAACCCTGAAAATTGGTGTAAACCATCTGCCGATTGCCGTCTGGTAGCGTCTGAACCGTCCTCCACTTCCAGTTGTTGGGACCATCCGAAAAGGCACTAACGCCGTACGTGAAGCCAAAGTTCTGCGTCCCACCATTGACCGCTTCCTGCTTCACCGAACGGTCCGTGTCGTACTTGAAAGCATGGACAGAGTATTGCGCGATTTGTGCATCCGTCGCCGTCTCAGGGGTGATACCCGCCGCAACCATGGCCGAATACCCCAAAGGGCTCACCACATAGCGCAACCCATTGACCACGCCATCAACGTCTCCAGCCTTGTAATACCGGTAATAATGGGTGGCCGTAGTCACCCAAACAGAACCATCCCACTCCTGCAGCTTGACCCGGCGCAGATCCCCAGCACTACCGAAGCTATCGGTTCCGTCATAATAGTCATATTCAGCCTGCCGAACCTTTTCTCCATCCACCCGAAGCGTCACCCAACGCAGCCGATCAAGGCTCGCACCCGAAGTGTGGTAGACATAGGTGTAGTAGCTGCTCTTGCTGCCATTGACCTGCGCAAACTCGCTGATCAAATTGTTGGCCCCAAAACTCACCGTAACAGTCCGACCAGCCTGATCCGTGAAGCTCTCAAAGGCCCCCCGCTTGGCCGCTGGGTGGCTAGCGTCAAAATCATAGAACTTCATCACCTGCCCCAGGTCAAAACGCAGGATAAACCGCTTGTTGACCGCATCGTGCGCCAACGTCTCCTTGGCGTAATCCCGTGGCGTATAGGTCCCACCACTGCTCAAAAACCACACAGCATCGTTGATCGTACCAATCGCCACAACGTAGTCGTTCCCGCCGTCGGTAGTCTGGACCAAAGACGGTACCTCCTTCACAAACCAGCTGTTCCCGTTGATTCCCTCGTTGGTCGGAGACACTCGGTTCCCATAACTGCGGGTATGACCCCACGGTAGCCCAAACCCGTCCGACTCCAGATCCTTCACTACCAACCGAATCTCCCCGCTAGAAAACCGTACCGGATACGAACTGTAGGAACTGTTGCACTGATCCAGGTTCTGGCCCCCTCCAGAGCAGTCCTGACACTCGTTGGTCTGGTTGTCCTTCGGGTTCCCATTCGGATCCTTGTCAGATCCACGCAGCACCGGAGGGTTGTCATTGGGAAATAACGGTTCCGATGGAGGAGCGTATCGAGAGGGCGTAGCCATAGAGAAAGGGATTGGAAGACTGAAAAGACGCCTAGTTAAAGGCTCATGGGGAAGTTACGACCTTTGTAGGGAAAAGGTACGCAAACCGCAACAAGGATTTCCACCCAACATCAAAACCTCTCATCGCACAAAGTAGCTTCCACTCATCAACAGCACCACCACCCAGCCCACCAGAGATTCCAGATCCTCTCCACACACACACCACCACCCAGGAAACCAAGTTCAACATCCTCACCGAGCCAGACCAAAGTGCGACGAC
>CAZZKQ010000280.1:0-5190 GCA_964654875.1 uncultured Verrucomicrobiota bacterium
GTGTTTCCTTTGCGTCCCGGCGTCTCCGCGTGGGTCCCTGCTCCCGCTCAGTCCGCGAGGAGGAAGCGGAGGTCGTCGAGGGTCAGGCTCTGGGCGAACTTCTCCTCACCGAGGATGTCGTTCGCGAGCTGTGACTTCTGACGCTGCAGCGCCCGGATCTTCTCCTCGACCGAGTCCTTGATGAGCAACCGGTAGGCGATGACCTTCTGGGTCTGTCCGATGCGGTGGCTGCGGTCGATCGCCTGGGCCTCGACGGCCGGGTTCCACCAGGGATCGAACAGCACGACGTAGCTGGCTGCGGTGAGGTTGAGGCCGAACCCGCCGGCCTTGAGCGAGATCAGGAACACGGCGGCGCCGTCATGGTTCTGGAACTGGCGGACGAGCTCACCGCGCTTCTCGGTGCCACCCACAAGGTAGTAGGTGGACCAGCCGCGGGACTCGATGGAGTCCTTCAGAAGGTCGAGCATCTCGACGAACTGGGAGAAGACGAGGACCTTCTGACCTTCCTCCATCAGGGGTTCGAGCGTCTCGAGCAGCGCCTCGGCCTTGGCGCTCTCGGCCTTGGAATCGGGCTTCGCCAGCCTCGGGTGGCAGCAGATCTGGCGGAGGCGGAGGAGGGAGGTGAGGAAGTTGAACCGGTGCCTGGCCAGGGCGGCTGGTGTGTTCACCCGCAGCAGCATCGCCTGGGCGCGCTTCAGCTCGGCCTTGTAGAGCGTCTTCTGCTCGCCCTCGAGGTCGCAGAAGAGGTCTTCCTCGATCCGGTCGGGGAGGTCCTTGGCGACCTGCGACTTGGTGCGTCGCAACAGGAACGGGCGGACGCGTGCGGCGAGGCGTTGTCGGGCCAGGGGATCGCCCTTGGATTCGAACAGCCGGGTGAACTCGTTCCGACTGCCGAGGGCGCTGGGCATGGCGAAGCTCATGAGGCTCCAGAGATCGAGCAGCTTGTTCTCGATCGGGGTGCCCGAGAGGACCAACCGGTGGTGCGACTGGAGTCCCCGCGCGAGCTGGGCGGTGATGCTGGTCGGATTCTTGATGTACTGGCCCTCGTCCAGGATCACGGCGCCGAACCGGATCTGGCTGAGGGCCTCGCCGACGGTCCGGAGTTGGTTGTAGTTGATGATATGCAGGTCGGCGGTGCCGATCAGCGCGGCCAGGTCCTTGACCTTCTCGCTGCGCCAGACGGCGACCCGGAGGTGCGGCACGAATCGCTCGGCCTCGGCGCGCCAGTTGTCGGTGACCGACTTCGGGCAGATGACCAGGACCATGGTGGACGCCGCCTGGGTGTCCACCGTGACCTCCCCTGCGGCGGCTTTGGCACCCTTTTTCTTCCGGGTCTCGGTGGCGGCAGCGGGAGCCGGGGCGGGTGCGGTGATTTCCGGGACCTGGGCACGGAGGGTCTCCCGAAGCCAGGCGATCCAGCCCAGGGTCTGGAGTGTCTTACCGAGACCCATGTCGTCGGCGAGGATGCCGCCGAAGCGGTTGGCGGCGAGGTAGCAGAGGAAGTGGAACCCGTCCTTCTGGTAGGGGCGGAGCTCGGCCTGGAGTGTCTTGGGGATCTCTGGGGTGACCCGGGCCTGGATCTCGTCGGCCCGACGTCGGATCGCCTCGAACGCCTCCTTGCCGACGAAATCCTTCGCAGCGGAATCGGCCAGCTGGAGGGCGTGGAACCGTTGGGACTCGCTGGTGAGTTCGTGGGGATTGATGCCGAGCTTCGCGAGCTGGGCGTCCTCCTCGGGGGAGAGCTTGAACTCGAGCTTGCGCCAGCCCTTCGAGCCCAGGCGTACCCATTTCCCTCGGGCGTCGAGCAAGGCCTTGATCTCCTCGGGCGTCAGCTGGGTGTCGGTGACGTCGAGGACGACCTTCAGGTCGAACCAATCCATGCCGGCCTCGACCACATCGAGGCGGAGTCGACCCGCGACGGTTCCATTCTGGAACGAACCCAGTTCACCCTTGAGCTCGAGCCTGACCTGGGGCGGCACGGACGAGAGCCAGGACATGAAGGCGTCGGGAAACTTGGCGGTGACGCGCATCAGCCAGCGCTGTCGGGCGAAATCCCACTTGAAGCCGGCGGGTTCCAGAAGCCGGGTCAGCTCGGGCAATCCGGACCGGTCGTAGGTCACCAGCGATTCCTCCGTCCCATGGGCGGTGTCGGCGTTGCTGCCGATCTTCGCATCGAGCCAGCTGCTGCCGTTCCATCGCTCGGCGTAGGAGCCGTCGGGGTTGAGGGCCAAGGCATCAAAGACCGCATATTCGGTGTCGTTGCCAAACGCGATGGTCCGAAGCTCGCCGTGCAGGACCGGTTGGAGCGACACGGTCCGGACGCGTTCGGCAATCCGCTGCGGCAGGGGAACACCCAGGTATTGCAGGAACCGGATTCCGGCAGGGGCTTCGAGGGACGGTGCCGGGATGGGGGTCGCGACGGAGGGGTCGAGGACCCGATCCTCCACCGGAGGTCCCAGCCAGACCTCCTGGGAGGTCAGATACAGGGTGGGGCGACCCTGGAGAACGCAGAGGGCCTTGGGGGCAGGGGATCCGTCGGGTTGGATCAGGCGCAGCTGGTAGTCGTCGGATTCGTCCGCGGCGGGGTCCAGCCGCCACTGGAGCGGTTGTCCGGGTCGCCCGAGGGGTTCGCCGTCAGACCCGACGAGGAAGGGTTCGAGGGCGGGGAGCCTCAGGATCCGGTTGAGGAGGCGTCGGGTCTGCTGGTCGTCGTAGACGAGGTTGATCGGGTACCCGTAGCGGGCCCGCTGGGCGAGGGGTTGCCAGAGCAGGGCGACATCGGGCGAGAGCTGGTCCCCTTGCTTCTCGTCGAACTCCCGGAACTTCCCGGACTTGATGGCGGACCAGTCGAGAGCCCCGGGCTTCCGGTATTCCACCACGGCTTCCTTTTCGGTGAACCGCATCCGCAGCTCAAGCTCGTCGGACTTCCCGGAGCCTTCCTCGGGCGGTGCGAGCTGGAGGTTGTTGAGGAGGGTGCGCCAGCGGTCGACGTCGCGGCCGCGCCGCCACTGGAGGAGCCTGAGTTGGAGGTCGGCGAACCGGGTGATGGGTCGGAGGAACTCCGGCCATTTGAGATCCCGCTCTTCGGCGGCGAGGGCGAGATAGTTCCAGAACTCGATCTCGTCCCTGGGCGGGGTGGGCCAGAGATCCAGCTTTTCCCAGGTATGTCCTCCGATGCGGAATCCAAGAGCGATGAGGTCGTCGCCGTTCAGATGGGGTTTCTCGCGGAGCCGGGCGAAGCGTTCCTCGACCTTCCGGACGAATTCGGCCTCGGGTCGGGACAAGGCTCGGCCGAGGGCTTCGGAGGCCTTTCGGGCGAGGACGCCGGAGGCGATGGCGGTGGGCGCGGCGGCGGTTTTGGATTTCTTCCGCCGGTCCTTGGGGTCGGCCTTCGCCGTGGCGGCGGCCTGTTCCGAGAGGAGGGTCAGCATGGCGCCCGCGGCATGCTCGCATCCACCGCCGGCGGGACAGGTGCAGGCTTCCCACCACGACTGCGTGTCGGCGTCGTAGGAGAGCGTGGTCTGCCAGAGCGTTTCGCCCTGGATGTCGGCGACGAATTCCCGTCCTGGCTCGACGCATCGGAGGTCCTGGAGGGAACCGTCCTCCTGGAGCGCCTCACCCCGCCTCCGCGTTTCCGGGGGCAATTCCTTCAGGAACTGCTGGGCGGCGGGTTCGTCGAATCGGAGAAATGCCTGTGGATCCATCGAGGAGCACAGGATACGTCTGGATCGGAGGGCGACAAGGGATCTGCCACCTCGGGGTACCTGTCTCGAACGCAAAAACCTCTTGTGAAAAATTTCACACACAACGTAGTGTGCCTGCCTTCGGCGTTTCCCCGGGACGTCTGAACGTTCCGTTTCCGTCCCGGCAGCGAGCGCTGGTTCCAGCCGCCATGCGACTTCAGAGATACATTCTGGCCCTGCTTCTGGCGTTCCTCCCTGCCTGCGTCGGGTGGGCTGCAGAGGATCACGGTCATGCCGCTGCTGCCTCCCACGAGTCCGAGCACACCAGTGGATTGCCGACGGCGGCTCCTGTGTTGTTCAACGTCGGCCCCCTGCCGGTCACCAATTCGATGGTGCTGACCTGGACGGTGGCCTTGGCGATCATTCTCGGAGCGCAGATCGCCATGCGGAAGGCGTCGCTGATCCCGGCTGGGGCCCAGAATTTCTGGGAATGGATGGTGGAGGGTCTCGAGGGCTTCTTGGAGGGCCTCATTGGCAAGCATCTGGTGGAGAAGACGTTCTGGTTCTTTGGATCGTTGTTCATCTTCATCGTGATGACCAACTGGTCGGGTCTGTTCCCGCTGGTGGGCACGGTGGGCTGGGGTCAGCAGGGAGCCCATGGATTCCATGTGACCCACCCGCTCCTCCGCGGGGCGCATGCGGACTTCAACATGACGTTCGCGATGTCGTTGGTCTTTTTCGCGCTGTGGCTGATCTGGGCGATCCAGGAGAACGGAGTGGGGGGCTTCCTCAAACATCTGTTCGCACCGAAGGGGGCGACGTCGGGTCCATTGTTCGTCCTGATGGTGGTGGTCTTCTTCGCGGTGGGCCTCCTCGAGGTGATCTCGATCGCCTTCCGTCCGGTCTCCCTGAGCTTCCGGTTGTTCGGCAACATCTTTGCCGGAGAGAACATGCTGGAATCGATGACCCATCTGGGTGGCCCGATCTTCGGATGGCTGACGGCGCTGCCGTTCTATTTCATGGAGCTGATGGTGGGTCTCGTGCAGGGACTGGTCTTCATGCTCCTCACCGCGGTGTTCACCCTGTTGATCTGCACCCATGACGAATCGCACGACTCCCATGGGGAAGAGGGGGGGCATTCGGGACATTGAACACTTTCGGTCGTCAGACGGTGGCATGACTGCCGGGGCGGCCGGACAACACACAACACGCAATACTATGATGCTCGCTGAAATCTCCGGAAACATCCACGTCGCTGCTGCGTGCTTCGCCGCCGCTGTCGGCGTGGGCATGATCGGCAAGGGCGCTTCCGAGGCGGTTGGCCGGAATCCCGGTGCCGCCACGCAGATCCTCGTCCAGGCGATCCTGAGCACGGCCTTCGCTGAAGGCATCGTGTTCTTCGCCCTGTTCCTCTGGAACGGCAAGTGATCGAACCGTCCGGCGCGGGCCTCCTGGCCCGCGCCACCATCTTTCCCAGTCCGCTGAACCGCCCGTATGAGCTCCTTCC
>CAZZKQ010000281.1:0-5173 GCA_964654875.1 uncultured Verrucomicrobiota bacterium
GAGGATCTGTTAAGACTGGACTCACGCCGAGACGCCGAGACGCGGGGGAAGGCCTGGATGGGAAGGTGCGTTGTTCAGCAGTCCTGAGGGATTGCAGAGGGTGACTTCGTGGGGGCCGAAACGCTTTCCATACGGCGGGACGGTGGAGGGGGTGACAAGGTAGTTCCGGCCCTTCGGGTAGTACTTCCGGAACACCGCCAGTGCCGTCACGTCGAAGGCGCCGGGACTCCATTTGCACTCGATCACGTCCACGTCATCCCGACCGCGTGGCAGCACGAAATCGATCTCGTGGCCCTTTTTGTCCCGCCAATAGAGCGGTGGTGTGTCGGGGAAATGCGCCTGGAGGAATTCGAGGACAAGGTGCTCCCACAGTAGGCCGTGGTCTTCATGCCGCAGCGGGTCCCAACCGCGGACGAAGCTCACGAACCCGGTGTCGAATCCGTAGATCTTCGGTTGCTTCACCAGCTCATTCAGACCGCCACCATGGAAGGGCCGCACAAGAATCACGGCATGGGTCGTTTCCAGGGCGTCAACATGGCTCTCGACGGTGGGACGGGTGATTCCGAGTGCCGTTGCCGTTTTGGTCACCTCGAACTGGCCCCCGCTTTGCTTGAGCAGGTATTCGAAGAGGGCGTTGAACCGATTCATGTCGCGGAAGCCAAACAACCGCTGGATGTCGCGGGCGAAGAAGGAATCCAGCCATTCGCGATAGAAGGAGGGCCTCTTGGAATCGGCCAGCAGCGCGGGGGGCAGGCCACCGTGAAACAATCGCTTTTGAAGCGTGACCCCGAAGGCGTCCAACTCGTCCCAGACCACGGGTGTGAGATGGACCCGTCGTTTTCGGCCCGTCAGGGAGTCGCTGAACTTCTTGCTGGCAGCGAGCGTGGAGGAGCCCGTTGCGAGGATCCTGAGCCGTGGAAAGGCATCCGCACCGATCTTGAGCACCCGAGCGGGATCGCGGAGCTGGTGGATCTCGTCGAAGACCACCACGGGCTTCGAGCACCCGTGGTAGAACAGCTGCGGATCGGCGAGGGTCTCCTCGGTCGTGGGCAGGTCACAGTTCAGATACAGCACCTGTTCGGCGCCAAGACTGTCGGCAAGAGTCGTCTTTCCAACCCGTCGCACCCCGCACAGCCATACAATCGGTGCCTCTGTCCATGCGGACTGAAGCCTCTCGGTCCAGAATGGGCGGGAGATCATGCTGGCGTACTATTCAAAAAGTAGAACCAAATGTAAAGTATGGTGGCGATTCAAAGGAGGGTAACCGACAGGGCGTGGGTGTGGTGTGGACGTTTTTGGGACCCCCCTTTGCGAAGCTTGGATCCTGTGGAGGTGGGTCGATGCCGCGGGACCCTGTGGCACTGGGTGCGGGGGCACCCATGCACCGCATGGGTGGAACTCCTGCCGCTGGCGCTGTAACCCCTTGAGGCTCTGGTTTCCGCCCCTCCGCCGGGTGCACTTCGTACACCTGGGTGATGCAGGGCACCGCATCAACCCCCCGTCCGAACTCGGCCACAACGCTCAACCAATGGGAGTCCGAGGACTTTTCCTCTTCTTCGGCGTCCCTGCGTGAGGTTTTCTCCGCCCTCAGCCCGCCTTGGGGCCCGAATTCAGCACCTTCATCGCCTTCTTGTAGTTCGACACGCGCATCACCAGCAGGCCGTTCTTCGACCGGGGACTCGTGGCGCTGTAGACGTACTCGATGTTGACCTCGGCATCGGCCAGGGCGCTGGCGATGCGGGCCAGGGAGCCCGGCTTGTTGTCGCCTTCCAGCAACAGGACCTCGTTCTCCAGGACGAGGGCGCCGCGTTCCTCGAAGAGGGCGAGGGCCGCCCTCGGGTCGCTCACCACCATCCGGAGCACCGTGTGGTCCACGGTGTCGCTCATGGAGAAGGCGAGGATGTTGATCTTCGCCTCGGCCAAGGCCTCACACACCCGAGCCAGCGTCCCTGGCTTGTTGTCCAGGAACAGGGCGAGCTGGGTGGCGAGTTCCATGACCGGTGGGATCAGGCCTTGGCCGGGGCCGAGGCGGCCGGCTTCTCGGGCTCATGCACCGGGGCGGTGCCCGGAGGGGCGACCGCGGGGTGCGGGACCACGACCCAGAACTGACCGCGGGACTGGCTCCACGACTTCAGGATCTGGCTGGCCCGGGGCGACTCGGTCGCCTCGAGGTGCGCGTAGATCAGGGCCTCGAGACGCTTGGCCTCCTCGTCGTCCTTGAGACGCTCCAGTCCGACCATGCCGTCGTTGTACCGGCGCGGGAAGACGTCCTGGGGATCCCAGACGTAGGCACGTCCGCCGGACATGCCCGCACCGAAGTTGCGCCCCGTCTCGCCGAGGACCACGACGAGACCGCCTGTCATGTACTCGCAGCCGTGGTCGCCGACGCCCTCCACCACGGCGGTGCCGCCGGAGTTGCGGACGCCGAAGCGCTCGCCGGCCCGTCCGGCCGCGAACAGCCGTCCACCGGTGGCGCCGTAGAGGCAGGTGTTGCCGACCACGCTGTTGTCGGCCCAGGGGAACTTCACGGCATCGGGCGGGCGGACCACGATCTCGCCGCCGTTCATGCCCTTGCCGACGTAGTCATTGGCCTCTCCGACGAGCTTCAGTCGGACGCCCTTCGCCAGGAAGGTGCCGAAGCTCTGTCCGGCGCTGCCCTTGAGGGTGACGTCGATCGAGCCCTCGGGCAGTCCGGTGTCGCCGTACTGGTAGCCGATCTGTCCGGAGACCTTGGTGCCGATGTTCCGGTGAACGTTGGTGATCTTGTAGGACAGCTTGACCACGCCCTTGCCCTGCAGCGCGACCCGGGCGTCGTTCATGATCTTGTCGTCGAGCGAGCTGTCGCCGAACCGTTCGTTGCGCTCACGGGTGTGGATGCGCGGGGCGGTCCCGGTGGGATCGACCTGGAACATCAGGCGGTCGAGCTGGAGACCGGAGACCTTGTCGCGGATCTCGGCGGGGAACTCCGACACGGGGCGGCGCTCCATGAGATCGGTGCGGCCGATGATCTCGTCGAGCTTCCGGAAGCCGAGCGAGGCCATGATCTCACGGACCTCCTGGGCGACGGCGTTGAAGAAGGCGACCAGGTTCTCGGGCTTGCCGCGGAACTTGAGCCGGAGCTCCTCCTTCTGGGTCGCGACGCCGACCGGGCAGGTGTTGAGGTGGCAGACCCGGAACATCGCGCATCCGGCGGCCACGAGCGCCGCGGTGCCGAAGTTGTACTCCTCGGCGCCGAGCAGTGCGGCCAGGACGATGTCGCGGCCCGTCTTGATGCCGCCGTCGGTGCGCAGGACAATCCGCGAGCGGAGGTCGTTGAGCATCAGGGTCTGGTGGGCCTCGGCGACGCCGAACTCGAAGGGTCCACCGGTGTTCTTGATGGAGCTGAGCGGCGAGGCGCCGGTGCCGCCGTCGTGGCCGGAGATCAGCACGACATCGGCGTAGGCCTTGGCGACGCCGGCGGCGACGGTGCCGACACCGGAACAGGCCACGAGCTTCACGCAGACCTTGGCCCGGGGATTGACCTGCTTGAGGTCATAGATGAGCTGGGCGAGGTCCTCGATCGAATAGATGTCGTGGTGCGGCGGCGGCGAGATGAGCGGCACGCCGGGAACGCTGTAGCGCAGGCGGGCGATGAGCGGGCTGACCTTGTGGCCGGGGAGCTGTCCGCCCTCACCGGGCTTGGCACCCTGGGCCATCTTGATCTCGATCTCGGAGGCGCTGGCCAGGTAGGAGGGCGTGACGCCGAACCGACCCGAGGCGACCTGCTTGATGGCGGAATTACGCTCGGTGGTGTAGCGCGACGGATCCTCGCCACCCTCACCGGAGTTCGACTTGCCGCCGATGCTGTTCATCGCGATGGCGAGGCACTCGTGGGCCTCGGGCGACAGAGCGCCGAGCGACATGCCGGCGGTGGTGAACCGGCGGCGGATGTCCTCGATCGACTCGACCTCGTCGAGCGGCACCGGGGTACCGGCAGGCTTGAACTGGAAGAGATCGCGCGGGCTGACCGGTTCGCGCTTCTCGACCGTCTCCATATACTTGAGGAACTCCTCGCGCTGTCCGGACTTCAGGAAGCGGTGGAGGGTCATTACGACCTGCGGGTTGTACGCGTGGAACTCACCGCGCCCACCTTTGGCGACGCGGTAGTTGCCGCCGACGTCGAGCATCGCCGCCTCGGGTGCCGCATAGGCGTTCCGATGACGACGGATGGCGTCGTGGGCGATCTCCTTCAGGCCGATGCCGCCGATCGGACTGGTGGTGCCGAAGAAGCAGCGGTCCATGACCTCCTGTCCGAGGCCGATCGCCTCGAAGATCTGGGCGCCGCGGTAGCTGGCGATGGTGGAGATGCCCATCTTGGCCATGACCTTGAGCAGGCCGGACTCGATGGACTTCTTGAAGTTCGCGCAGGCCTTCTCGAGCGTGATATCGCCGTATTTGCCCTCCTCGACGGACTCCCGAATCGTGTCCAGAGCCACGTAGGGATTGACCGCGCTGGCGCCGAAGCCAATGAGGCAGGCGAAGTGGTGGACGTCCCGGCACTCACCGCTCTCGCAGACGATGGAGCAGCGAAGCCGCTTTCCGGCGCGGATGAGGTGGTGGTGGACGGCGCCGACCGCCAGCAGCATCGGAATTGGGGCCCGGGTGGCGTCGACTCCGCGGTCGCTCAGGACGAGCAGCGTCTTGCCGGCATCGACCGCCTTCTCGGCCTCCATGCAGACCTGGGTCAAGGCGGCGTCGAGCTTGGTCTCGCCATGCGAGGCCTCGAAGCAGCAGTTCAGCACTGCGGATCCGAAGGCGGGGCTGGGCAGCTGGCGCAGGGCGGCCAGCTCGTAGTCGAGAAGGACGGGGGAAGTGATCCGGATCAGCCGGGCGTGTTCGGGGGTCTCGTCGAACCACGACAAACGCGGTCCCAAGGTGTCGCTGAGCGACATCACGATCTTCTCCCGGATCGAGTCGATGGGCGGGTTGGTGACCTGGGCGAAGAGCTGCTTGAAGTAGTCGAACAGCAGCCGGGGGCGCTTCGAGAGCACCGCGATCGGGGTGTCGTCACCCATCGACCCGATGGGCTCCGCGGCCTGGACCGCCATGGTCTTGAGCAGGTCCTCCAGCTGTTCCTGATCCCATCCGAAGGTGATCTGCTGGAGGGTCAGATCGAGCAGGTTGACCGTCTGGT
>CAZZKQ010000282.1:0-5126 GCA_964654875.1 uncultured Verrucomicrobiota bacterium
CGGACGGGATCCTCTGACACTGCAGACGACCCCGTCTCCCTTCACGGGTGCGCCACGCGTGGCGGATCGAGATGGGGCTGCGAGGGACCGCAGACCTACCGGTGCTTCTTCTGTCCCTCATCCCTCTCCGTGTCTTCCCTCCATGTCTCCGCGTCACCGCGTGAGTCCTCTCTCCCGCAACTAACCCCTAGCGCGGGGCGGCGGGCTTGGCCTAGGTTCGCCGCTCCGTCCGGAGGCCCTGGCGTGCCGACCTGCGTCGCCTGGAGATCCCGGATGATTGCGCCATGACCTCAGCCCAGATCCGTCAGTCGTTCCTCGATTTCTTCCGCTCGAAGCAGCACACGATCGTGCCCAGCTCGAGCCTCATGCCCGACAGCCCGAACCTGCTGTTCACCAATGCCGGCATGAACCAGTTCGTGCCGATCTTTCTCGCGGAGCGTCGGGCGGACGTCTCGCGCTGGGCCGGCGTGACGCCCGGGAGCGACACCCGCGCGGCTGACACCCAGAAGTGCATCCGCGCAGGCGGCAAGCACAACGACCTCGATGATGTCGGGCTCGACACCTACCACCACACCTTCTTCGAGATGCTCGGGAACTGGTCGTTCGGCGACTACTTCAAGAAGGAGGCCATCGACTGGGCCTGGGAGCTGGTCGTAGAGATCTGGAAGTTCCCGCCAAGTCGCCTGTACGCCACCATCTACAATCCCGACAAATCCATCGGCGACCCGGCTGAACGAGACGAGGAGGCGTGGGGAATCTGGGCCGAGAAGTTCCGCGCGGTTGGCCTCGACCCCGCCGTGCACATCGTCAACGGCAACAAGAAGGACAATTTTTGGATGATGGGCGACACCGGCCCCTGTGGTCCGTGTTCCGAGCTGCACGTAGACCTGACCCCGAGCGGTGACACCCGCGGGCTGCTGGTCAACAAGGGCACCGCCGAGTGCATCGAGATCTGGAACCTGGTCTTCATCCAGTTCAACGCGAACCCCGACAAGACCTTCAGTCCGCTCCCCGCCAAGCATGTCGACACGGGCATGGGCTTTGAGCGGGTCAGCTCGATCATCCAGGGGACGAAGAACTTCACCGACTTCGTCCACGCCCAGATCTCCAACTACGAGACCGACATCTTCCGGCCGATCTTCGACGAGCTCGAGACGATGAGCGGCAAGAAGTACGGCAGCACCCTGCCGTCGGATCCGACCACGCTCGCCGACTCGACCTCCCAGATCGCTACCGATGTCGCGTTCCGGGTCATCGCAGACCACATCCGTACGCTGAGCTTCGCCATCGCCGATGGCATCCAGCCCGGCAACACGGACCGCAACTACGTCCTGCGCCGCATCCTGCGCCGTGCCGTCCGGTACGGCCGGACCCTCGGGTTCCACGAGCCGTTCTTCTACAAGCTGGTCGATGTCCTGGCCCGGACCATGGGGGATGTCTTCCCGGAAATCCGATCGCGTCAGCAGCATGTGAAGGAGGTGCTGCGTCGGGAGGAGGAGGCCTTCAACCGCACGCTCGACAAGGGTATCGCGTTGTTCGCCGAGGAGGTGGCCCGACTCCACGCCGCCGGGACCTCGCGTGAGATCTCCGGTGCCTTTGCGTTCCGGTTGTACGACGAGCAGGGGTTCCCGCTGGACCTCACCCAGCTCATGGCCCGCGAGAAGTCGCTGACGGTCGACGTTGCTGGCTTTGATGCGCTGATGGAGCAGCAGAAATCACGGGCCCGTGCGGCCCAGAAGAAGTCGGTCATCGAGCTCTCGCAGATCGAGACCAAGACGCCGACGCAGTTCCTCGGGTACGACGACCTCGGCATTGCCGCGGAGGTCCAGGAGGTGGTGCAGCTCAAGGACAAGACTGTCGTGGTACTCGACCGCTCCGCCTGCTACGCCGAGATGGGCGGCCAGGTCGGCGACACCGGTGAGATCACAGGGTCCGGTCAGCTCTGGCGGATCGTGAACACCCAGAAGTCGGGCCCCACCTGGCTCCATTTCATCGAGGGCGAGGAGGCTCCGGCGGTGGGACAACGGGTCGAGCTGCGGGTCGACGCCGGCCGTCGTGCTGCGATCCAGCGGCATCACTCGGTCACCCATCTTCTCCATTGGGCGCTTCATGAGGTGGTCAGCCGCGAGGCCACCCAGAAGGGATCCCTGGTCACCCCGGAGAAGCTGACGTTCGACTTCAACAGCGGTCCGTTGACCGCGGCTCAGGTGGCCGACATCGAGCGGCTGGTCAACGAGCGGATCGTCGAGAACGATGGCGTCAGCTGGTCCGAGGTGCCTTATGCCGATGTGAAGTCGCGCAAGGACATCATGCAGGTGTTCGGTGACAAATATGGGGAACACGTCCGCGTGGTGCAGATCGGCGGGCGTTCCGGCGGTCTCGACGGCTATTCCATGGAGTTGTGTGGCGGTACCCATGCCCGGTCGACCGGTGAGATCGGGTTGTTCCGCATCGTGGGCGAGAATGCGATCGCTGCTGGAGTCCGCCGCATCGAGGCGGTGGCTGGACTGGAGGCGTGGCGTCGTACGGTCGAGGACCAGTCGCTCATCCGCAGTCTGGCGGGTCGGCTTGGGGCTCCGATCCACGAGCTGGAGAAGAAGGTCGACGCCCTGCTCGCCCATCAGCGCGATCTGGAGAAGGCGCTGAAGGCGGCCCAGCAGCGGGAGGCGGCGGGTCAGGCCAAGGACCTTTTGGCGCGGGCCGAGACCGTGAACGGCGTACCGGCGTTGATCGCCAACCTGGGTTCATCCGATGGAGATACCCTCCAGGCTGTGGCCGACGCCCTGAAGGGATCGTTCCAGGGAGTGATCGTCCTGGGTGGCCACGCGGCTGGCGCCGTGTCGCTCGTTGCGGCTGTGACCCCGGAATTCACCGCCAAGGCGGCCGCGGGCAAGATCATCCAGGCCATCGCCCCGATCGTCGGTGGCAAGGGGGGCGGTCGCCCTGACAACGCTCGTGGCGGAGGCAAGGACGCCAGCCGCCTCGACGAGGCCCTCGCGAAGGTCCGGACGCTTTGGAGCTGAGAGGGGTCGGAAACGGCCGACCCTTCGCGACGGCGGGTACACTATCTCTCTGCCTATTGCAGACCCGTGGTGATCTGGTAGCGGCGCCAGTCGTTGTCCTGATGGCTGCGCCAGGTCTGGTTCGTACGCTGGTTCTCGGCATGCCCGTCGGCGTAGGTCAGGTTGGCCTTGCCATCATGCCGTCCAAGGAGGCGCGCCTGTTGGTTGGCTGACGAGGCATCGTCGAAAGCCCAGGGCTGTGGGTAGAGGCCGCCCCGGGATGGGGATCCATTGGCCCGTCCGGCATCGCCGAGGAGAATGAACTGCGAAGGGCGGGCGAAGGAGGACAATGGGGTGGTCTCGTTGAATCCGAAATCCGGGTTGGCCTGGTACCAGGCGCGCTGGGAGGCGTTCTCGAGATTCGATTCGTTGTGGTTGTTGCCGTAGTCGGTGGTGAACCAGGCCCCGGTCTTGGGTGCTTCCCATTTGGGGCCCTTTGGGCACCGGAACACATTGGTGGCGTTGCCGACGTAGGGCATCAGGATCTGTCGGTAGGAGTAGGGCGCCCGGGCCTCGGCGGTGTCCGGGGTGCCCGCGGGTGCGGTGCGCTCCGTGACGGTGGCGGGGAGCCGGTCGTTGCTGTCGAGCGCGTAGGCCATGTAGGCCAGTCCGATCTGGCGCACGTTGGACAGGCAGCGGGCTCGGTTGGCGGTGGCTTTGGCTTTGGCCAAGGCGGGTAGGAGCATTCCGGCCAGGATGGCGATGATGGCGATGACGACCAGCAGTTCGATCAGGGTGAAGGCGGCGCGAGGGGCCGACGCGATACGGGTCTGTGGCACAGGCATGGATAGGGAGTGTTCATGACGTGCCTCCGGTGGTCCGGTGGGGACGCGGGTGGATGGGGTTGGGCCTCCGTGGTGGCGGTCGGCGGAAAAGGGTCAGTCCGGATCAACGGTCCGGGGCCCAGGAGGACAGGGGAAACGGGTCTTCTCGGCGACGTCGACCTGGGTGACGCGGCCTTCGTGGACCGTGATCTGGATGACTCCAAACCGGAGGGTGCCGACTTTCGCGGTCACAACACCCAGCCAGTCTGGTGTGGAAGCGTTCGGATTCAAAATGGGAGTGTGTGGGGGCGTGGGCATGGCGGTGTGCGAGGGGTCAGATGCCCTCGGCGATGTGGGGTTGGCTGGGGACTTGGACCTCCGGGGTGAGGGGTCCCGCCTCGGAGGACAGGACGCGGTACTCCCGGATCTGGAAACTGACGCGCAGGCCATCGGCGAGGCCGAGCCGGGCATAGTCCTCCTTGGTGATGCGCGCCTTGATCACCAGTCCGGAATCCAACTCGATCTCAACCCGCAGCAGGATGCCGAGGAAGTAGGTGTGTCGGAGTGTCGCGGTGTAGCGGAACTCCCCGAGGTTCCGGGAAAGCTGGACCGCGTAGGGGCGGAAGCCGATCCGGAGGGTGCCGCCGTCGGGCACGCCATGCGACGGGAAGACGAGCTCTCCGATGGAGGCTTCGCCGTTCCGGACGGGACCCTCGAGCACGTTCAATACGCCGATGAACCGGGCGACGAACTCGTTGACCGGCTGCTCGTAGACCTCGCGGGGGCTTCCGATTTGTTCGAGCCGACCGCGGCTGAAGATCACAATCCGGCTCGCGACCTCCATCGCCTCTTCCTGGTCATGGGTGACGAAGAGGGTCGTGACATGGAGCTCGTTGTGGAGGCGGACCAGCCATTCGCGGAGTTCCTGTCGGATCTTGGCGTCGACGGCGGCGAAGGGTTCGTCGAGGAGGAGCAGCTGGGGACGGGGCGCCAGGGCGCGGGCGATGGCGACACGTTGGCGTTGGCCGCCGGAGAGTTGGTGGGGGAATCGGCGGGCGAGGCCCTCGAGGCCGAACACCCCCAGCAGCTCCTCCACCCGAGTGGAGGATTCGGCGGGCTTCCACTTCCGGACCTTGAGGCCGAAGGCGATGTTGTCGGCCACCGTCATCGTTGGGAACAGGGCGTAGTTCTGGAAGACGAAGCCGATGTTGCGGTCCTGGACGGGGACCTCATTGACGCGGCGTCCTCCGATGAAGAGGTCTCCGGTGGACGGGGTCTCCAGTCCGGCAATCATGCGAAG
>CAZZKQ010000283.1:0-5126 GCA_964654875.1 uncultured Verrucomicrobiota bacterium
GGGCTGGCCCGCATTGGTGAACCGCCTGTATCCACCGTCTGCGAGGCCGAAGGCCGGCACCAACGCCATCCCGGTGAGCCTCCCCTCGAACACGGTGGGAGGGGCGCAGGTCGCATCAACGTCGTCGGTTCCGGCAGCCACGCTCCAGTCGGTTCCGAGTCCGACGGCTCCCCCGGTCCAGGTGTTGTCGGCCACGGCGGGGAAAACACTCGTCCTGGAGAACACCCAGGTCCGTGCCACGTTCACCTCCCTGGGAGGCGGGCTGAGGCGGGTCGATCTCAAGGAGTACCCTGCGGTCATCGCCCGGGGGAAGGGGCAGGGCCCCCAGGCCTCGACGGATGTGATGCTGAACGATCCGGCGTTCTCCCCCGCGTTCGTGCATGCGGGGCTCCCGGGTCTTGGTTTGGACCAGGAATTCGAGCTCATCCAGCGGGATGGCGCGGTGATCGCCCAGAAGGACCTGCCGGAGGGGCTCCGGGTCGTGAAGGAGTACCGTCTGGCGAGCAACTACGTGTTCGAGGTGACGATCCGTCATGAGAATCGTGGGAACCGGCCGGTGGCGCTCCCTCCGGGCGAGATGGTGATGGGGACGGCGTCGACCGCCGACCGCCAGGAGACGGGGGATTGGCTGGGAGCCTATTGGTACAACGGCACCGCGGCGGAGCATGTCGACATGACGTGGTTCGCCAACCGGTTCATGGGGTGTGTCCCCGGGGTCCCACGGACCGAATATGTGGCCGGTGCCTCGAATGTGGCATGGGCTGCGGTCCACAACCGGTTCTTCACGATGATCGCGATTCCGGACCATCCGGCGGACCGGGTGGTGGTGCGTGATTTCGCATTGCCGAAACCGACCCCTGCCGATCGGGAGGCGGACGGCCGGCTCAATCCGGATCCCCGGGCCTACCAGGCGTCGCTCGTGCTGGCCGGGGGGACGGTGGCCCCGGGCCAGTCCCTGGTGCAGCGATTCAGCTTCTACGCCGGGCCGAAGGAATACTTCACCCTGTCCCGGATGCGACTGGGTCTCGAGGCCGTGATGGACTTCTCCGGCTTCACCGGATTCTTTGCCAAGGCCCTGCTGCTGTCCCTCAACGGGCTCCACCAGTTCATTCCGTCCTATGGCTGGGCCATCGTCGTGCTGACGATCCTGATCAAGGTGCTCTTCTGGCCGCTGACCGCGATCAGCACCCGGTCGATGAAGCGGATGCAGGCCATCCAGCCGGAGCTCCAGGCGATCCGGGAGAAGTTCAAGAACGATCCTGCCAAGGTTCAGGAGAAGACGATGGAGTGCATGAAGCGGCACAAGGTGAATCCGGCCGCCGGATGTCTGCCGATGCTCATCCAGTTCCCGGTCTTCATCGGCTTCTTCTTCATGCTCCGGACCGCGATCGAGCTGCGCGGTGCCAGCTTCCTCTGGGTGGCCAACCTGGCCGAACCCGACACCCTCTTCACCATTCCGAACATGGGTTGGGTGCCCTTCCTCGGTGTCGCAGGCGTCGGGCTTCCGTTCAACCTGCTGCCGCTCCTGATGGGGGCGACCTCCCTGTGGATGTCCAGTCTGACGCCGCCGTCGCCCCAGATGGATCCCGTCCAGCAGAAGATGATGAAGTACATGCCGGTCTTCTTCGTCGCCTTCCTCTACAACTACAGCTCGGGCCTGACCCTCTACTGGACCGTCCAGAACCTCCTGAGCGTGCTGCAGACGAAGATCACGCGCATGAACGACGGGAAGACCCCGGAAAAGGGCTCGCCACCGGGCCCGCTCGCGCGCAAAAAGGCATGAGCCCGTCCGAGGAACAGATCCACCCTGAACCCACTGCCGTGAACGACGCCCCCTCCATCGATCCCCAGGCCACGCTCCTGGAGATGCTCCAGACCCTCGGTTTCGAGGTGACCCTCCGCCAGGAGCTCGTCGACGAACAGATCCTCCTCGACATCCAGACGGACGATCCGGGGCGGCTCATCGGCCGGTCGGGTCAGACCCTCAGCGAACTCCAGTACCTGCTCAACCGCCTGGTGTTCCACCAGGACACCAAGGTCCCGAGGATCATCCTGGATGTCTGCGGATATCGGCAGCAGGCGAAGGAGCTCCTGGTGAAACGGGCCGCCGAAACCGCGGAGAAGGTCCGCCGTTGGGGGGATGTCCTCGAGCTCGAGCCGATGAACGCCTACGACCGCTGGGTCGTGCACAACGCCCTCAAGGACGATCCGGACGTGGAAACCACGAGCGTCGAGGTTGAGGGGAGCGACAAGAAGGTCATCCTCGTCCGACCCCGGCGTCGCTGATCGAGTCCGGGATGGGTTCGGACCGGAGTCCTGGGAGGACCGGGAGGTCTTCCTCTCCGTTCCTCCGGGTTTCCCAACCCTCCTTTCCCCCAAGGGTGTCCGGGTCTAGGCGACCCGCTCGTAGGTGAATCCCTTGAGGTATTCCGTCTCCGGGATCGACGGCACCACAGGGTGATCGGGCGACTGGCTGTGGCTCGCCACCCTCCGGAGGATCACGCGGGTGTCGATCGCCGCCGCGAGGATGACGTCCTCGAACAGCACCCGGTCGACGTGGTGGGAGCAGCAGAAGGTCGACAGCAGGCCACCGGGTTTCAGGAGACGGAGCGCCCGGAGGTGGATCTCCTTGTAGCCGCGCAGCGCGTCGGGCACGGAGGACCGATTCCGGGTGAACGAGGGGGGGTCGAGGATGATGAGATCGTAGCGGGGAATAACCTTTTCGCTGGGCCCGACAGCGGTCCGGGCCTTGAGCCAATCGAAGACGTTGGCGGTCTCGAACTCGACCCGGTCCGCAAGCCCATTGGCTGCCGCATTGCGCTGGGCGGTCGCCACGGCATCGGCGCTCTGGTCCAGCGCATGGACCCGCCTGGCCCCCGCCCGGGCGGCATGCAGGGCGAAGCCGCCGGCGAAGCTGAAGCAGTCGAGCACCTCGTGGGCTCCCTTCGCCAGATCCCCGACGGCCGCGTAGTTGGCCTGCTGGTCGAGATACATCCCGGTCTTGTGGCCCTCCGCGAGGTTCGTCAGGAACCGGATCCCGTTGAGATCCACCTCGATCTCGCCCACGGGCTCACCCCGGATCAATCCCTGGGCCTCCGCGAGGCCATCGAACTTCCGTGAGGCCGTGTCGCTGCGCTCGAGGATCGCCCGGGGATCCAAAAGGTCCTTCAGCACCTCCACGATCGTCGACTTCCTGAGTTCCATGCCCAGGGAGCTGATCTGGATCACCAGGACGTCGTCGTAGCGGTCCACGATCAGGCCGCTGAGAAAGTCGCTCTCCGCATTCACGAGGCGGTAGGAGGTCGCCCCTGGCATCCAGCGTTGGCGGTGGGCGAGTGCCGCCCCGATTCTCTGGCGGAAAAAGCTGCGGTTGGGCTCGATGCGGTCGCGGTCCAGCAGGCGGACCACGATCTTGGACCGCGAGTTGTAGAATCCCGTCCCGAGCAGGCGCTGCCGGTGGTCCTTGACCTGCACCAGGTCGCCGTCGGTGACGGGCGCGGTCAGGCGCAGCACGGAGTTGGAGTAGATCCAGGGGTGGCCGGCGACGATGCGGTCGGCCTCACCCGGCTTGAGCAGGACAGAGACGAGGGACATGGCTTGTAGACAGGATTCCGGAGGCATCCGGAAGGGGGGAACAGTACGTGAGAACCGGGGGGGACGGGAAGGGGCATTCGGGTGGTGCACGCGGCGGGTCTGGTTCGGAGACCGGACAACGATCCCTCCGTGAGACCAAACCCGGACTTCCCATCGCGCACGGGGATCGATAGACAGCCGGGCCATGGAGTCCCACGAGGTGCTGCGCGAGGTGATCAAGGAGACGAGCCCGAAGAAGATCTCGGCCGACCTCAACGTCTCGATGTCCCTGGTCTACAAGTGGTGTGAGAAACCGTCCGAGGACCAGGGCGCCACGGGGGCCAATCCTCTGGACCGGGTCGACCAGCTCATGCGTGCAACGGGCGATGCCCGGATCATCCACTGGCTCTGTCACCAGGCCGGGGGGTTCTTCATCCGGAACCCCGAGCGTCGGGAGGCCCATCCGGAGTATCTGATCCCGGCCACGAACCAGATCGTCCGGGAATTCGCCGACCTCCTCGCCGCCATCACCGAGACCTCCGGAGGCAACCAGGTCGGTCCCAAGGAATCCGAGGTCATCCGGCGGCGATGGGAGGACTTGAAGAGCGACACGGAGACCTTCGTGACCCTCTGTGAGGCGGGGAACTTCAACGGGGTCCATGAGGCGGCCAAGGCCGTGGGCTCCGCCCGCACGGGTCCCAACGGCGGTGCCTTGCCGGTCCGGTCCTGATTCCGTGCATGCGGTGTCCCGTGCCGGTCTCCCGGCTCATGGCCACGGGAAGCTGCCGTGTTTCGACCGCAGCTGGGTCCTCAGGGTGGGATAGGTCTTCGATCTCCACTGGGGAAAATCGGTCGTGGTCCCCAGCCGCTTCTGGTCGGGCGCCAGCAACACGAGCGAGACCGGCAACCGCCCCTCCGCGATCCGGGGGTGCTCCTTCAGGGCGAAGCAGTCGGTCACCCGGACCTGCAGCTCAGGAAACGTCGGTGTGTCGTCGTCGGTCGACGGATCCGGGTAGACGAGCTTCCCGCCCAGACCCGTCCCCGCGGGAAGGACCAGCGGCATCAGCTCCTCGAGGAATCCCCGCTGGGCGGCATCGAGATGCCCCTCGAACGCCGGGACGAGGTCGATCGACTGGGCGTCCTTCACGAGCGTGACTCCATGGAAGGCCCGGGCGAGTGCGCCGCGCAGGGCGCCACCGTCGAACGGTGGAATCTCCAGTTCCGGCACGATCCTCGAGAGCAGATGCACCCGGGCGATGAACTGTCGGATCCGATGGTTGAGGTTCGGGAGTTCGAACCAGCCCGAGGCGAACGCGTCCGCCAGGGCCACCCCCGCCGCGGCGGGGTCGATGTCCCGGGCATGCTCGCGCCCGATCACAAGATCGAGGAACCGGCGCTCGCGGATCGCCGCCACCCGCTTGTGGACGCGGTCGACCTCGCAGCCCGCCCGCTCCGAGAGGTGCTGCGGATAGAGCTCGGTCAGCCATTCGGGTCTCACCCCCGTCGCGAGGCCCAGGAGCGTGGTCCGACCGTGTCGCCCATCCACCTCGCGC
>CAZZKQ010000284.1:0-5117 GCA_964654875.1 uncultured Verrucomicrobiota bacterium
TTGCAACTCCACCATAGGTACGCTCGGCTATAGACGCACCGACTGAGCCAAGCGCAAGAAGTTGCAACCTGCCAATCACAGCGAACAACTGTCCGCAAAGATAGGCTCTATCCTTGGATTGTGGATCGAGTTTTTCCGTCATAGTGTCTGTTTCACGTTTGTTTGGTGATCGAAGAAGGCATGCCTTGATAAGGGCTATTCGAGCGGGATTAAGGTGAGGGTCAGATTTGTCAGATGGCTTCTTCCGCTCAAGATGCTGGCGTCTGATAGCAGCGGCCAACAACTCCAACGGTATATATTTTCCAGTAAGCACTGAGCGGAGCAAATCTACTGAGAAATGGGGAGGGAGCTTATCAAAATCAGGCTTACCTTCCTTTCGAGGAACCAGCGCAGCAAGGAGACCCCAAAGACTAAAATCCCTCCGAACACCAATGCCTGAAGGATCAGCAATTGTTATGTCGGAAAACCATTGAGCAACTTTATCATTAACTTCCTCAACCGTGCTTTCCAGCCAATCACGCACCACGATTCGAGCTCCATTTCCATTTAGGCTAAGTGCGTAATACGCATTTGTGTCCAAACCGACATAGCGATTACCCGTCTTGATCGATTCAAATAATGCGGCTACAGCGTCGTCATCGCCCGATACTAAAAGATCAATTGGATCATTGTTAAGTGGCACCCGGCTCCAGTGGAGATGAATCGTGTCCTTGAAGACCAGACCTTGAGCCCAACTTTTCTCGATGAGCGCGTTTAGGGCAGAGCGAAATTTTTCCTCTGCGGAAAAACTTATCGGCGCATTTGCAGCCTGAGATAAACCCAAGGACTCGAAAGCTGGGCATTCTTTATTAAATGAAATCAGCTTAGAATCTTCTCCCAATAATTTAACAAACCCAGTTGTTCGGCACACTGCCCCAAATTGGCCGGTCGCCAAACAAACTGACTCAACCTTCTCTTGATCATCACGCTGACGTTGGTTCTTTAGGCGCCACCATTTTTTTAACTCAACAGATTCAAGCAATTTTTGACCATCGACTTGGAAGGCGACGTTGTCGCTTGTCTTTGCCCTTGCTCCGCGCAATTTGGAATAAAGATCCTGCAATTTCACCTCGTCTCTCAGGAAACTGGCTAGAACCGTCAGCCTCGAAGAATCTAGGGCGCAGCTTTTCGCGGCCTCATCGAGAAGATTCAAGAAGTAGGATTGATTCTTGAGACGCTTTTCGCGCTTTGAATCATTCTCCAGGAACACGACTGACCGTTCCAAGGTGTCACAGAGGAAATAAGAACGGCCGTGCGCCACAAAATCAGGATCGGACTTGGGACGAACCAGACGCTTTGGCCTCGTCTTTCTCTCCGCCGGATTCTCCGCCAAGGGGATGGGTTCTCCCGCCAGCCTTCCATCGGCAGTGATGGAGATGAGCCAACGGACTCCGACGGTCTCGAAGTCGGGATCCCCAAGATTTTCTCGTTCGGCGTAGGCGATGAGGGCCTGGAGCATCATTGGGCACCCCCCAGCTGGGTTTTGACCTCGCTCCAGTCCGGCACGGCAACCACCCCATCCTTCAATGTGGCCCTGAAAAAGGTCACTCGGGGGCAGGGCTTCTCGACCTTCCCTGGAACCTGATCCGCGGCGACATCGAGACTGAAGACGTCATAGAGCATGAGACCGAGATCATGGTCGCGGTTGATGCCGGCGGGAACCGTCATGGATTCGGCATCCGCAGGCTCGAAATGGGCCGGAAACTCACGACAGCCGAAGCAGGGCTGGGCAAAACACTGCCCCTTCTCCACCCGGCGCTGAAACATCGCAAAATACTTCACGAGCGTGTCCGCACCCTGGTCCTCGTCATCCTCCGACCGTCGACGAGGACGGCCCGCCAATGGCGTCAGATGCATCGAGGCCTCGATGACATATTCCACGTCCCGCAAGGCGAGGGTGTTGCGCTGGGTGCGGTCCTCTTCGACCAGGAGCGGCTCCGGCTTCCTTGGGGAAAGCCTCGACTTCACCTCGTTGCGTCGGAAGGCAAGGAACTGGATCGGCCGTTTCACCGCAATCCGCCGGATGCGCCAGCGAAACTGGGGCTTGTAGAGGATCGCTTCCAGAAGGCCCCGGGCGGCGCTGGGAGTGATCACCGGATAGCTCACGCGTTCGACCTTCATTTCGGGTCTTGTGAAGCAGGCAAGGTCGCCCCAGGTGCGGAGGTGGATGGTCATGATGCTTCGAGTCTCACAGAGTGAAATCTTCGGCTCCGACGTGGCCGAGGCCCAGGTCGGGGTCATAATCGGAATTCCAGACCCAGAAATCCCAATCCGGGACGGGTTGGTAGACGTAGCCATTGGCCTGGGCGGCTGTGAATTCCCGCTGGAAAAGGTTGACCGAGAATCGCTGGGCCTCGCGGCATTCGGGGCCGGTCAGGTGCCGCTCGCGTTCCAGTTTGAGGGCCAGATCCCCACCCCGCCCCCATTTGACCAACACCGCCCGGGTCTCATCCCCAATCAAGCGGCACTCCTCGGCGGCCTTCGGAAAATCAAACGCCTCGCTCGCCGCGAAAACCGGGTCGTGGCGCGCCGACTCTGGCCCCAGCAACCCGTAAAGTTCACGGAAATAGGCCGCATAGAACTCCGGCCTGTGGAGGCGATCTGAGGCATCCGGATGACGCGCCAGGAATTCAACCGTCTTGGCCGTGGCGATCCGATAAGCGCCTGGTGGCGTCTTCAGATCCTCCGGCCGGAAGACGATCACAGGGCGGGGATCGGTGGATCGCCCTTCCCGATTGCAGCGACCCGCGGTCTGTATGATGGAGTCGAGGGGACCGAGGGCCCGGTAGGCGATTGGGAAATCTACATCGACACCGGCCTCGATCAGCTGGGTGGAGACGAGTCGGCAGGGTTTCCCCTGCCGAAGATGATCCCGAATGGACTCCAGCCTTTCACGACGATGCTGTGGACAGAGTCGCGACGAGAGGTGGAAGAGGCCTCCAGCGGCCATCCCGCGCAGGAGGGTAAAGAGCGTTCGGGCCTCGCCCGTGGTATTGACGACACAGAGAGCCTGTTGCTCGGCGGCAATGCGCTCTGCAATCCGATCGTAGGAAACGCTCTGGTCTGGTTCGGGCAGCTCGATGCGTGTCCGCCGGAGGGCTTCGGCAAGCCCGTCTTCATCCTTGGCGATGGGTATCGGATCCCAGCCACCGACAATCGCTTCACCGGCCGCGGAGAACGCCGGCTGGGTGGCGGTCATGAAGACTGCCGTGACTCCATAGTCACGGATGAGCAGCTTCACCCCTGAGAGGAGCGAGGGAACCAGATTCGGCGGCAGGGTCTGCACCTCGTCGAACAGCACCACAGAACGGCCGACATTGTGCAGCCGTCGACAATCGGAGGGGCGATTGCTGAAGAGGCTTTCGAAAAACCGGACAGAGGTGGTGATGACCAGCGGCGATTCCCAGTTTTCCGAAGCGAGCCGAGCCGTCCGTCGTTGCTCGTCCTGGGCATCCTGGCCCGGACTTCGTTCTAAAGGTGCGACCGAGCTGTGGTGCTCCAGCACATAGTGAGGGCCAAAGGCATCCTCGAACAGGTCCCGGTAGGTCGCCGCCGTCTGCTCGATGATGGAGGTAAACGGAATGACAACGATGATCCGCCGAAACCGCTGGGGATCGTCCATGGACAACGCCGCGTTGTGGTGCTCGATATGCCGGAGGGCAAACGCCAGGGAACTCAGGGTCTTGCCACTTCCCGTTGGAGCGGTCAGCGAATACAGCCCCCGGGAGGAGGTCGCGGCCAGGAGACAGTCATCCAACAGTTTCCGTCGCCGTCGGTTCAGATCCCCCTCTGTCGAGAACCCGGCAAGGTGATCCCGGAGGATTTTCAGTGCTCGGTCCGATTGCAGGTCTGGCACCTGTCGAAGCCGTCCAGAGCCCGGGGTGAAATGGTCCTCTGTATCGAGGAAATCAGCATCAACGAGGCAGGAAAACAACATCCGGGTCCGGAATGACTCCGCGAAAGGATTCCCAGTGGTTCGTCGAGGAACGGTTGGAATCAGAACACCGTCTGTCTCGCACCGGATCACCAGCTCCGACACCGACTCTCGGCAACGACAGAACGCCTCACGTTCAGTGTTATCCCGCATCTTATGGATCGTCTGGCGGATGCCGTCGCCGTCCAAAGCCGGGAGGCCCGTATGGTGTCCGTCGATTGCAAAGGCAACGCTTGCCGTACGTCCCGTGAATGCGGTGCCCGCCGCCCAATGGTTGATCCCGTGAATGGATGGATTCCTCAGCCGAGCCTGGAACCTCTCGGAATATTTACCTAGGTCGTGCATCAAGCCCGCCAACTCCGCCTCATCGGCGAGGTCGAGCGGTCGACCAAAATGTCGCGCACGCGCCGCCACTCCCGTCAGATGATCCGCCAGGAGTTGCCATCGGCTCGTGTCCGGATCCGGACGCCCGTCCGCTCGGACCGCCGTGTGGGCGTAGAAGATCACAGAAACCTCCCGTGTCTGAAACCTCGGTACGCGGCGCCCATAGAGGCGCTTCGGAACCCGCAATCGGCGCGCGTGCTCCCTCGAGTCGTCACGGTAGAAATAGCTACTTGTTCCCTGGGGGCGCGCTGCTGACCGAACTCGTGTGACGGTGAACCTTCCATGGAGACCTTGCGAAAGATTACGACGACACCGCTAAGGGTCGGCAATTCGTTTCCTTCCGTTGGCCACACTAAATCTATCTCTGGATGTCCACTGCCCCCCACCCCCCAATCCATCCCGGGTGGAGTCGGGATTCCAGAGGGTCTTGAGCGATCGGCACAGGTTATGTTTTTGGCCTTCACTGCTCGTGATCCTGTCAGGATAGGTGTGACAAATGTGGTCCTACCCTCGAGGCAGGATACGACCCGACAACTCGCCAATTCCGTTCAGAAGGAGGCCGATTGAGGGCCAGCCTTCGAAAGGATGACCACGTCTCGCAAAGGGGTGAATACAACCCGTGCAGGATGTCGACGCCGATCAGGGTTCCCATGAAGCGCAGGCGCTCCGGATTCTCGACCCGTTCTCGCACGGCAATCCCCACGGCCCATCGAGCTTGTGCGTTGACGATGGTCCACCAGCACCGTAACCACGCAGGGTG
>CAZZKQ010000285.1:0-5109 GCA_964654875.1 uncultured Verrucomicrobiota bacterium
TCCACCGGGTGCAGCCGGTAGCAGCCGTTGGTGATGTGCGTCGTGCCGAGGTTCTTGCACGCGGGCAGGAGGTTCTCGACGCGCCGCGGCAGGAGGGCGCCCAGCGGGATCTGGAAGGGCAGGGAGCTGAGGTCGATGTAGTTGTCCCCCGTCGTGCTGGGGTGGAGATCGATGCGATAGGCCCCGATTCCCACGCTGTCCTCGAACGGAGCCGCCACGACCTCCTCCTTCGAGGCGCCGGTCGACTTCATCCGATACTCCGTGCCGACGTGTTGCTCGAGCACGGTGAACTCGGCCTGGATCCGGCGTGCCTCGCGCACGTAGACGGCCTTCGCCAAGCCATCCGTGGTCCCGAGGCATTCCCCACGGGGTCGGAGTCCTTTCCAGCCTGTTCCACCATCGGGTCGGGGCGCCTCGGTCTGCATCCAGTAGAGCAGGGCGAGGCTCAGTTCCTTCGATCGACGGAGATGGCGCGCCGCCTCGGCGGGGTCGACCCCGAGAATCGGGCCGATCCAGTAGTCGTTCTGGGGCCAGTTGACGAGGGTCAGGTCCTTCCAGGCGCCCTTGCCCTCGAAGTTGGCGGGGTCGAGCAGACGACGGTAGGTGAAGAGATTGAGGCCGGAGGTCTTGGCTCCCGTGGGATCGAAGGAGACCGCCCGTTTCTCGAGTGTGATGGGGTTGGTCATGTCCCAGCTCAGCAGCCGGCCCGGCCAAGGCGGCCTCAGGTTCGGGATGTAGTCCCGCCAGAAGGCGTAGTCCTCCGGCTTGGCGATCGTGTGGTCCGCTCCGGGATCGTAATCGACAGCGAAGCACCAGGTGATCGCCTGCTGGTTGAGTGGGTTGGCGGTCTCGGGGGCGTGGGGTTCCCCGGTGTCCTTGCGGGACTCGGCGCCGATGACGAATTCGGTCCCGGTCAGGGGCAGCAGATCCCCCAGTTCCGTGGCGTCGATGAAGTAGGGGGCCTCGACGTTGACCTCTCCCCCGGTGCGGAGGCTGCGGACCCGGACGGTCTTGACCACGTCCCCGTCCGTCTCGGCGGCGATCGGGACGTGCTCGAGCCAGATCTGGAGTTTCTGGTCACGGAGGAACGGCGCCAGCATCCCGTTGATCACGGCGAGGGACACCCGGGGCTCCAGACAGAGCCGTGAGACGAGTCCGTTCCCGGGGTTCAGATACGTCGCCTCCCGAGCGGACGGCGTCAGCGGATAGTGGTCGCGATAGTACTGTCGTGTCCGGTTGCGGAAGTCCCGATAGCTGGTGGTGCACCCGAACTGCTCGATCCAGGGGTGCTCGTCCGGGGGCACCCCCTGCGAGGTGAGCTGTCCCCCGATCCAGGTGGTCTCCTCGGTCATCAGCACCTTGAGTCCGGCGCGGCAGGCGGCGAGGGCCGCGGCACAGCCGCCGAGGCCTCCGCCGATAATCACGACGTCGGCCTTGAAGTTCCGGGAGGCGACGGTCTTGCCGATGCCGAGTGCGGACGAGGCCAGCCAAGGGGACAGCGCGGTGGCCTGGAGGAAGGAGCGGCGATGGAGGCGCATGGGGGGGCAGCGGCAGGGTGTTGAGGGGACGATCGGTAAACCGGGAGGAGCATGGGAAGCCTCATTTGGCCGGGGTCGGGGCTCGACTTGGCGTGTGCTGGTTTGATTGGCTGGTCCGAGTCGTCCTTCGAATCTATGTCGCACGCCCAGCCGGAACTCGCCCGCCAGCTCACCGAAGCCGCCGAACACCTCGCCCGGGTCCGGGTCGAGGTCGGCAAGGTGATCGTGGGCCAGCGGGACCTCGTCTATCGCCTCCTTGTCGGCCTCGTCGCCCGGGGCCACATCCTTCTCGAGGGCCTTCCGGGCCTGGCCAAGACCGCGGCGGTCAGCAGTCTCGCCCGTGCCACCCACTGCCAGTTCTCCCGGATCCAGTTCACCCCCGACCTCCTCCCGGGTGACATCACGGGCACCCTGATCTACGACGCCAACAAGGGGACCTACTCGACCCGGCAGGGTCCGATCTTCGCCAACCTTGTCCTGGCCGATGAGATCAATCGCGCCCCCTCCAAGGTGCAGTCGGCCCTTCTCGAGGCGATGCAGGAACGGCAGACGACCATTGGCGACAAGACCTGGCCGTTGCCCGACCCGTTCCTGGTGCTCGCCACCCAGAATCCCATTGAACAGGAGGGCACCTATCCGCTGCCCGAGGCGCAGATGGACCGGTTCATGTTGAAGGTGATCGTGGGCTATCCCTCGGCCGCGGAGGAGCTGCAGATCCTCGACCGCATGGCCACGACCCGGCCGGATATCTCCCTCGACGCCGTGGTCTCCCCGCAGGAGATCGTGGGCTACCAGGCGTTGGTGAACCGCATCCACGTCGATGCCCTCGTGAAGGACTACATCGTGCGCCTGGTGGTCGCCACCCGTGAGGCGACGCAGGGGCAGGGCGTCGCTCCGGAGCTCAAGCGGCTGATGCGGATCGGTGCCAGTCCGCGCGCCACCATCAACCTGACCCTCGCCGCCCGCGCCTGTGCGCTGCTCGAGGGACGGGACCATGTGACGCCGGACGACGTGAAGGCGATCGCGCCCGACGTGCTGCGTCACCGGGTGTTGCTGACCTACGAAGCGGAGGCCGAGGAGATCACCTCCGAAACCATCGTCCAGACCCTGCTTGGCAAGGTCAAGGTGCCCTGAGCCGTCGTCCGCCCCCGGAGTCTTCCCGTCGCCGCATGCTGCCCCCCGACTACCTCAAGAGGCTGCGTCAGGTGGAGGTGCGATCGCGGGTCGTGAGCGAGCAGCTCATGGGTGGGCGGCTCACCAGTGTGTTCAAGGGACGGGGCATGGATTTTGCCGACGTCCGGGAGTACGTGCCGGGCGACGATGTCCGGCGCATCGACTGGAATGTCACCGCCCGTCTCCGGAAGCCGTTCATCAAGCGGCACATCGAGGAACGGGAGCTGGTCGTGATGCTCCTGGTCGATGTGTCCGCGAGCGGACATTTCGGTACGGCCGGGGATGAGCTCATCGCGTCCGGGGACGGTATTTCGACCAAGCGCGAGCTTGCTGCGGTGATCGCGGGTGCCTTGGCCTTCAGCGCGGTGCGCGATGGCGACCGGGTGGGCATGCTCCTGTTCTCGGATCGCATCGAGCGGTATGTCCCGCCCCGGAAGACCCGCTCCCATGTGACCCGGCTCCTTCACGAGCTGCTCTTCACGCCGCCGCAGTCGACGGGAACCTCCCTCACGACGGCGCTCCATTTCCTGAACAACCTGCTCCAGCGCCGGGCCCTGGTGTTCGTTCTCTCGGACTTCCACGACGCGTCGGGGGGCGACTGGCAACGGACGCTCGCGGCGACCAACCAGCGTCATGAGGTCATCGCCCTGCGAACGGTGGATCAGCGCGAGCTGGTGCTGCCGGATGTGGGGCTGGCCCTGGTCCAGGACACCGAGACGGGCGAGGTGATGGAGATCGACACCGGGGATCCGGAGGTTCGTGCGGCGTGGGGTGCCTTGGGGGAACAACGCCAGCGGGAGCTCATCGCCACCTTCCGAAGGAGCCGGGTGCCGGAGCTGGAGGTCCGGACTGACCAGCCGTGGCCCCAGCGGCTGCAGAAGTTTCTGGATTACTCGGCAAAGCGACGCGTGGCCTGACGACCTGACGAACCCATGGCGGACAAACCCACCAGCCTTGTCGAGGACCTGACCCTGGTTCCGATGCCCCCGTGGTGGGAGTCGCCCTGGTTCTGGCTCGCCGTGGGGGTGGGACTGCTTCTCGTGTTTGTCCTCGGACGGCGCTGGTTCCGACGTCGTCCGGCGAGGCGGGTGGACGTGCCGGTAGTCCCGGAGACGGACCGGACGCCGGAGTTCCTGGAGCGCCTGGCCCGGTTGCGGGAGCGGCAGGCCACGATCGATGCGTATGCGCTGTCGATCGAATCGTCCGAGCTGCTGCGCGACTTCGTGGAATGGCGGTTCCGTCTCGCGATCCGGTTCCAGACGACCCGGGAGTTCCTTGACCACGCGGCCCGGGGAGCCGACGTGAGCCAGCCGGCGGCCGGTTGGCTGGGGCGGTATCTGGGGTTCTGTGACCGCATCAAGTTCGCCCGCGGAGACGCGGATGCCGCGTCCCGATCCGGCCTGCTCGATGCGGCCGAGGCGTTCCTCCGACACGGTCGACTGGACTCGGCCCCCACCCAGACGGAGCCGCCGGCCGAAGGGGGAGGGCGATGACCCCGGGATTCTTCATCTCCGGGTTTGAGTTCGAGTACCCGGTCGTCCTGCTCCTGCTTCTGGCGGTCCCGCCGCTGCTGTGGTGGATGGGGCGACGTGGGCCCTTGCCGTCCATTCCGGTGCCCACGCTGCGCGGGATGGAATCCCTCGCCCGGATCCCGAAGGCCCGTCCGGGTCAGGTCTCCTGGATCTGGTGGTTGCTGCCGCTGACGCTGCTGATCCTGGCCCTGGCCCGTCCCCGGATTCCTCGGGGTGAGGTGCCGGATCCCAGCAAGGGCATCGACATCATGCTGGCACTGGATTTCTCGAGGTCGATGGCCGAGACCGACTTCCGCCTGAAGGGACGTCGGGTGAGCCGTCGGGATGCCCTCGTGGCGGTGACCGAGGACTTCATCAAGGGCCGTGCCAACGACCGGATCGGCATCGTCTGCTTCGCCCGGACGCCTTGGCTGGTGAGTCCGCTGACGCTCGACCACGAGTGGGCCCTGGCCTCGCTCAAGGAGTCCGAGCTCGCGACGGGAACGGGCATTGGTTGGGCAATCCAGGCAGGCACGACCTTCCTCAAGCAGGACAGCGACCGGAGCCGGGTGATCATCCTGGTGACGGACGGCGACAATTCAGCCGGACCACGTCCGCTCGACACGGCTCCGATGGCGGTGCGGGCGGGCATCAAGGTCTACACGATCCTCGTGGGACCGGACTCGGTCAGCCCCTCCGCGGCAGCGGGACACGAGCTGAACCGGGTGGCCCGCATGACCGGGGGGTTGTTCTTCCAGGCGCAGGATGCCCGGGCGCTTCGGGACATCTACACGGCGATTGACCAGCTGGAGAAGCGTCAGATCGTCCAGAAGCGCTATGTGAACTGGCAGGAGCTCTACCCTTGGTTCACTGCGGTGGCGCTGGGG
>CAZZKQ010000286.1:0-5105 GCA_964654875.1 uncultured Verrucomicrobiota bacterium
CCCGCTGACAAGCGCGACACCCTCAGGAGACAGCTGCGCCCCGAAGTCGTGGATCTCCATCTAGGTCGGAACCTCCACGCGATACCCTCGGAGCACGAGGCTTCCAGACGCACCGAGAGTCCCCGAGACAAACTCCAACCCGCTTCCGGCCCCAATGAGGTCCCATGCGACATTGCCGAAGATCTCGAAACCATCGGCATTGGGCGCCTGGCGCGTGATGCGCAGGGTCGCTGATCCCAGTTCAGCCCCTGTCGGATCGACAACACGCATCAGCCAGGGGACCAGGGTCAGATTGCGTTCCTGTCCGATGCCCTGGGCCTGGGCGGCAACCGCCAGAAACAGGATCGAGAGGAAACCGAGGAGACGTGTGAGAACGGCGTTCATGGGAGGGGGCACGAGAGGAATGTGCTGGATGGCAGTGGAACCGATTGGGAAGCGGCGAATCTCATGACCGGGGCGACGCAGGGAGACACCCGGGTGAGCCGGAGGACTCATTTCGTCGGCACGATCCGGTAGAACCGTCGGTCGCCGATGGCGTCCACCATGATCTCAACAGGACCGGGGGGATGGGTGGAAACGGGAGTCCAGAGCTGCAGATCCGGACTCGTCTCCAAGACACTGGGCTTCGGGGAGGTGGGACGCAGCACGGCCTTGAACTTCCGGGAAACCTCCTTCGCATTGACAGGACCCCGCTTTCGCGGACCGCCGACAGATCCCTGCGGCGGCGAACCCTTGCGGGTCTGATCCAGCAACTCGACCGTCGGGGTGGGCGGCATGAACTCGTCGAGGAATGGAGTGGAGAAGATCCGGAACGGGTCCAGACGATCCAACTGCGCGGTGGCCTCCCTGAAGCCATCACCGGGCAGCTGTCCCTCGGTCAAGGACGCTGGAATGCGCCCGGAAAGGATCTCAGGGGCCGTCCACGCCGCCTTGTCCGTGTAGGCCCATCCCTTCGACCACTCCACCCGGACGGAGGCATAGTCGCCCGAATAGTTGGTGTAGAACCACTGCTCGAGATCACGGTAGAATTGGAAGGCATTCGGGGTGCCCGGGATCACCAGAAGGTCGAACCAGACGGCCGTGTCCCACTCGGGATGTGCCGGCGTTGGCCGAAGCGCGGAAAGCCGGGGTGACTGCGCTGCTGGCACGGAGCACTCCTCGGGACGTTCGAGGCCCGTGACCCGGATTTCGATGGCCGAGGTGGTTGGATAGAGCCCCCGGCTCCGGTAGTCGTCCCGGAGGGACACCAGCTTGGAGTAGAACTCACGGACGGTCCGTTGCACATCGGACCTGCGACACTGGACGGCATAGCCGTTGGCAGTGATCCGGAGCGTCGTCGGGCGGATGTAGAGGAGGAGGTTGCGCGACCATCCCCAGATGTCGGACGAATTGGTGACCGCGAGACCCGCGGTGACCGCCGCCATCTGAAGCGGCCCCAGCTCCGGCGTCAGGAACCCGGCCCCGGAGAGGATCGAATTCAGGAGTCCTTCCACGGCCGGGGAAATGGAATCCGAGAAGGGATAGTTGTAGGGCTCCGTCACCTCACGGCTTCCTTCTGGCTTCTCGGGGGCCACGCTCCAGACCTTGAGCCAGGGCTGATCCGAGAACGGGAACACGATCGCCTCGACCCGGCCCGACTGGTTGGCGAACCCCGCGAAGGTGCGGGCTCCGGGAGTCTCCGGACCGAACAATTCACCCGCTGTGATGTCGGTGATGCTCTGACAGCGGAGACGCCGGTCGGCACCGCACTGCAACTCGGCCTCCACCACGAAAGCCCGACCCAGGTGCGGACACAGGCTGCCGGCCTCCGGATCCGACCGGCGGACCTTCCGCAACTCGTATTGTGAGGTCTTCGGATTCCACGCCACCACGGTCATGGCCACCACGAGGTTGCACAGCGAACCGTAGGTATGGCCGGGCAGCCGCACCTCTCCGAGGGCGGGCACGGCGGTCCCATGACCATTGATGGCCAGAGCCCCACCGAGGGTGATGTCGCCGGCGCCGGGAGTCGCCGTCACCCCGAGCCCCACCTTCCCGATCTCCAGGAGCAGATCCTCCATGAGGATGCCGCACTGGGCGGTGACCGTGGGCGGTGTGGATGCCGTGTTGATCGACACCTTCTTGAGATGAACCCGGGTGTCCAGGAGCACCACCCGCGACTCGCATGTCGACCCGGGGGCGACCAGGATCGGGGACCAATTGTGACCATTGCCACGGGCCCGGATCCGGTAGTTCTGGCGGGCAGCCCAGTTCACGATCTCGACCACGTCCTCGGGAGAGGTCGGCGCTGCGGTCCAGACCGCATCGATCGCGATTTCGCCCGACCAGTTCCTGAAGGCCTGGAGATAGACAGGGATGGATGCCGGAAATCCCGTCGGCGGGTCACACGGGGCCGCCGCATCCCCGGCCAGGATTCTGTGGACCGGGGTCCACGCCAAAACACCCGCCCCTCCGAGGCGAAGGAAATCGCGCCGAGTGGTGGTCCGACGCGCAGACAAAACAGGTAGGATTTCGGATTCAGGATTCATTCAGGCCCTTGAATCGACCCGATGGACCCCGACGAGTCAAAGCACAAAGGCAGGATCTCCATTCAAGCCCGGAATGAACCGGTCCAGCCTGTGCCAGGAACCACCCGTCAGTGTGCCTTCACCCGACTGGGAAAGGGGATCGATCCAACACAAAAAGTTGATTCTTGGGATCCGATTCGGAATCGGCCAACGCGGGTCCACCAAGGCATCGATCCGTTCACCGACGACGTCGTTTCGGACGCGGCCCCAGATCCGTCAGGCCGATTGGACGAAAGCCCAATCCATACGCGGGCGATTCCTTCCTCAGGCCGAGCTCCGGATGCTCCGGATCCACCAGCAGGGGGTCCGCGATGATGGAGTCGACGTCCTGACCCCGCGCGCGCCAGGCGGACCAGTCCTTGCCCGCAAACCGGTAGGCCGCCGCGTCCGCCCCCAGGCGGGGATCGAACCAGACGTTGCGGTTGCTGAGGAACTCATTGGTCGTGCCCTTCCAGCTGCTGCCCAGGAAGGTACCGGAGTCGGCAACCACCACATTGTTCGTGAACCAGAACGACCGGTGCGGCTCCTCCCGGGTCCGCATCACCGAATGGTTCCGGTTCCACGCGAGCAGGTTGTTCCGGATGACGTTGTCGCGCCCGTAATGCTGGTGGAACCCGGCATCCTTGCAGCCGTGGGCCACATTGTTTTCGACCACGATTCCTGTGCTGCCCTCGTCGGTGTACATCGCCCAGCCGCCATACCGGTAGCTGTCCACGAATCGGAAGACATTGTTGCGGATCACGGTCCCGGCCTGGGGTCCCAGGGTGTAGAACCCACCCATGTCACTCAGCCGCCCCTGGCCGACCCGTTCGACGAGGTTGTACTCGATGAGGTTCGCCCGACAGGGGGTCTCCTCATAGCCCCAGTTCCATCCGATCGAGATGCCCGTGTAGTAGAGGTCGGCGATGTGGTTGTGCGCGATCCGGTTCGTCCCGGTCTGGAACAGGATGACCCCGCAACCCGGTGCGAAGACGCGGCCAAGTCGGACCACGTCGTTGTCGGTCACCGCATGGGAGTGGCAGGCGTCCAACGCCGACGGCTCACGATCGCCCGGCTCACCGATCCGGATCCCGCCCGCGCCGAGGTCCCGGACCGAGTTGCCGACCACCGTCCAACGCTGGGTCCCGCGGCCCAAATCGATGCCATAGCCTCCCAGGTTCGCGACGGTGCAGTCCTCAAGCCGACAACCCACCGCATGCGTTGCCCGGAATCCCCCTCGGATCGGCACCGCGGACTGCGGGGAGATCATGCCGTCCGCCGGCACCTCGTGGTCGGCATCCGAGAAGGTCAGCCCGGAGAACGTCACACCGACCACTGGCTGTCCCCGGGCGACATCGCCTTCGACCCGCACCAGCTCTTTGAGGCGCGGCGCGACCACGGTCGCGCGGTTGGGATCAAGGCCCTTCGGCGCGAGATAGCTGACCCGGCCCGAGGCGCGGTCGAGATACCACTCGCCGGGAGAATCGAGCGCCTCCGGAACATTCTCGACCCAGTAGCGGGCGTCCGGCTCATCCATCCAATACGGACGCGGTCCGCCCGGCAGCTGCGCGATGTGGGCGTTGGTGTCCACACCACGGATCGGCAGCTGGAGATCGGTCCACTTCATCAGGACGATCACCCGGGCATCCGGAAGCCGGGTCCAGCGGGGATCGATGTCGCCGGGGCGGAACGGAAGGGTGATCGGGGACTGCTCTCCAAGCCGACCCGTGGCGTGGAAGAATCCCTCGTTCGGGGTCCGTGCCCGCTGGGCCCGGCGTCCGTCGACAAAAAGCTCATGGAAATACCATTGCCCGTTCGCCACCTCGGGAATCGTCGTCGTCCAGAGTCCGGGCCGGGTCGGGTCCCGCTGCCATCCGCGGAGACGGACTCCGCCCGACAAGACCGCCGAGCCGGGAACCCGGGCCCGCAGCGTCAGACCGGAGTCCTCGGGGGTCAGATGGAGCGGCTCCTCGAGCTCATGACGGCCGCGTCCGAACTCGAGGACGACCGGTTCGGAAGGCCGGGCTGCCTTTAGCGCCCTCGCCGCCCGGAGACCGGCGACTGGAGATCGGAACGGACGCCTCCGGCTGCCATCGCCGTCATCGCGCCCGTCCACCTCGACCTGAATGATCGCAGCATGGAGCGAGAGCACAGGCAGAGGCAGAAGCAGGAGCAACAGGGACCAACGCATGGGGTTCGGACGCCACGGACCCTGGATGGCATTCGAGGGTCCTTGCGGGAATGTGGGACGGCACTGTGGCCCCGGACTACCGTTTTGATGGTGGTCGGATCCGGGAACCGATCGCAGTCTTCCGACGTGCACCCCGTGGCGATCGACATCCTCGACCGAATCCTGCGCGCGATCGCGTTCCTGGGCTGGCACCTTGGAAGGCTACGGGCCCCGCTGGCGGTTCTGGGTCTCTTGAGCCAGCTGCTCATCGAAAGCCGTGCGACCGAACCGGGTCCGAGGACGACGATCGGCAGCGACACCCGGCCCCCGAACATCCTGTTGATCGTGTCCGACGACCACGCCTGGACCGACTACGGCTTCATGGGCCA
>CAZZKQ010000287.1:0-5101 GCA_964654875.1 uncultured Verrucomicrobiota bacterium
AGGGACACGGATGGCGACGGTCGGGCGGACCAACGCCGGGTCGTGTTGCGGGGATTCGGCACCGGAGACACGCACCAGACGATCAACTCCTTCTGTTGGGGACCGCTCGGAGAATTGATGCTGTCGCAGGGACTCCATGCCGAAAGCCGCATCGAGACGCCCTGGGGGGTGTCTGAACTCCGTCAGGCCGGGGTCTGGCGGTTCTGGCCGCGACAGGTCCGGCTCGACCCGTTCTGGAGCGGAGCCATGGGGGCCCACAATCCCTTCGGGACCGTCTTCGACCGCTGGGGACAGCCTTTCGTCTTCGCCGGCAATGGACATGGGATCTATCACCTGACGCAGGCGATGATCCCGACCGACCACTTCCTCGAGCAGCGGTGGATCTGGAACCAGGGCCGCAAGTTCGGGGGTGCCGACATCGTCGAGAATTCCCACTGGCCCCCAGGCCTCCAGGGCGAGGCGGTGTCGGGCGGCTACCTCCAGAACAGCGTCGAACGCTTCCGCCTCACTCCCGAGGGATCCTCCTTCAAGGCCGAGCGACTCCCGCCATTGATCGAGTCCACGAACATCGCCTTCCGGATCGTCGACGCCCGGTTCGGTCCGGACGGCGCCCTGTATCTCTGCGACTGGCACAACCCGGTGATCGGCCACTACCAGAACAGCTTCCGGGATCCGGCCCGTGACAAGACGGGTGGCCGCATCTGGCGGGTCACTGCGAAGGGGCGGCCTGTCGTGGACTGGAAACCGCTCGGCAACGCCTCGGAGGAGACTGTCGTGAAGGCCCTCGGCTCTTCGGAACGTTGGGACCGTCAGATGGCCCGTCGGGTGTTGGCCGACCGACCGTCCTCGTCCGCCGTCGAGTCCGTGGTCCGGTGGGCCGAGGCGTTGACGGGGGATTCGGAGTCGGCCGACCACGGTCGGTTCGAGGTCCTGGGTGTCCTGACCGAGCTGGGGCGCTTCAGCGATCCGGCGGCGGGTCGGCTCCTCTCGGCCTTGAAGGGATCGGGTCGACCCGAAGCCCGTGCGATGGCGGCGCGGTTTCTCGGGGAATGGGCCCGTCGTGGAGGTCCGGAGACATCGCAGGACCTCCTGAAGAACCTCGGAGACCTGGTCCGCGACGAGCACCCGCGCGTCCGTCTCGAAGCCGTTGTGGCCTGCAGCCATGTCGCGAATCCCGGGTCGGTGGAGGTCGCAGCGGAGGTGGCGGATCGTCCGATGGACGGCGCCCTCGACTACGCCTTCACCCAGGCGGTGGCCCAGCTGCGTCCGCAGTGGACCCAGGCGTACGAGGCCGGGACGCTCGCGCTCCTGAAGAACCCGGCCCGTGCGGCGGCGTTCGCGAAGGCCGATGGCGGATCGGGCTCGGCGCAGTATGCGGCAGGACGGTTGCGACGGATCGGCGAGGTGGCGCTGGATGCGGAGACGGTCCGTCAGCTCTCGTCCCTCGTGGCCCGTGCCGGCGGTCCCGGGGATCTGGCGGTGCTGCTGCAACCGCGCTCGTTCACGGTGGGCACCGACCACGATGCGTCCCTGCAGGCGCGTCGGCTCCGGGAGGCCGCGGCATCCAGCCGTTTGCGGGGCGTGGTTCCGGAAGGGAACGTGGCCCCGGCGGTGGCGGCCCTCCTCGATTCCAAGGACCCGGGACTCCGGTCTGCCGCCGCTCTGGTGGCCGGTGCCTGGCGGGTGGAGTCCCTCCGGGATCGGCTCAAGGCCCTCGTCTCCGCGGAGTCCGCCTCGATGCCGGAACGTGTGGCGGCGGTCGACGGATCCGCCCTCCTGGGTGGCGATGGGGTGACGGCCCTGCTGACCGGATGGGCGGGCCCAGGAACCCCGGCATCCGTCCGGAGCGCGGCGCTGTCGGCCCTGGTGCCGATCCAGGGTCGTGATGCCGCGCGTCTTTCGGCCGACTGGCTGGCAGGTGAGGTCGATGCGGATGCGGTGCGCCCGATCGCCGCCGCCTTCCTGCGGCAGAAGGAGGCGCTGGCGCTGCTCCGCGTGGCTCTCGAATCCCGGAAGCCCTCGCTTGCCAACGCCGCGGTGCTCCTCGAGGAGCTGGCCCGCAGCGGTCGGCCCGATCCCGCTCTGACCACGCTCCTCTGGGCGGTGGCGGGGGCACGGAAGCGGAGCGGCGGTTGGATGGTGTCGGACGTTCCTGCGATCGCGACCGCCGCGCGGACCTCCGGCAATCCCGTCCGCGGTGGGGAGGTGTTCCGTTCGGCCCAGCTGGCCTGCTCTGGCTGCCACAGCGTCGATGGCACCCCGGGGAAGGTGGGCCCCGTCCTCGCCGCACTCGGCACGGCCCAGAGCCTGGAGTCGATCGCTGGCGCCATCGTTGCCCCGCAGAAGGAGGTCAAGGAGGGCTTCATGGCCACCGAGATCGTCACCAAGGACGGCACCACCTATCAGGGCTATCTGCGGGGTGAGACTCCGGAGGCGATGACCTTGGCCGACCACCTCTCGGGTCAGACGGTGATCCTTCCCAAGGCCTCGATCGAGGTGTTCCGTCAGCTCGGCTCGCTGATGCCCGAGGGCCTTGTCGACACCCTGTCGCCGGACGACTTCCGTGACCTCGTGGCCTATCTCGGCAGCCTCGGACGCCGTTGATCGCCGGATGGAATCGGGTCGGGAGCGACAGGCCGGGTCCGCCAAAGTTTCCAGTTGGCACTGATACGCAGGCGTACCATTTTCGCGCGCCATGTCGGACACCATTCCTCATCTCCCCACGCTGCGCCTGGGTCGTTCCTATGCCTCCCTCGAGCATGTCGAGGTCAAGAACCACCGCACTGGAGAGACCCTGGCGCTGGTGTCGCAGGTGAACGGGGGGATCCTGAAGCGGGATCTGGCGAGGCTGGGTCCGGCCCGTGCCGCCCTGAAGAAGTTCACCGTGGCCCAGCTGATGGAGCTTTCGGCCAAGGCGGGCGAGCTGTTTGTCAACGGCACGCTGCCGCTGGGGGATCGGGGGCATTCCCAGACCCCGCAGCAGTATGTGGAGACGCTGAGCCTGACGAGCGGGCTGCCCCACGTGATGGTCCGACGCAACATGACCAAGATCCATTATGCCCTCACCCACATGGCGGAGGTGCTGAATGGGTTGTCGCGGGGCCTCGATCTCTCGATCATCGACCGCGGCTTCGGCGAACAGTTCGGCACCAAACTGAGTTTCTTCCCGTCCTGCCAGGCCCTGGGTCTGGTGATGCCGAGCAATTCACCGGCGGTGAACTCGCTCTGGCTCCCGGCCATCGCCCTGAAGACCCCGGTGGTCATCAAGCCCGGACGCGAGGAGCCCTGGACCCCGTATCGGCTCATCCAGGCCTTCATCGCCGCGGGAGTGCCCTCCGAGGCCTTCGGGTTCTACCCGACGGATCATGACGGCGCCGCGACGATCCTCAACACCTGTGGGCGGGCGCTGATCTTCGGCGACAAGTCGACGACCCAGCAGTACGCCAACAATCCGGCGATCCAGATCCACGGACCGGGTTGGAGCAAGTTCCTGATCGGTGACGACCAGATCGAGAACTGGCGTGATTACATCGACGTCATTGCGGGTGCGATCTCCGACAACGGCGGTCGTTCGTGCATCAACGCCAGCGCCGTGGTGGTGCCGAAGTATGGGGCCGAGATCGCGGACGCCCTGGCCCAGCGCCTGGGTCCGGTGGCTCCGACCCGTCCCGAGGACGAGGGCGCCAAGCTGTCCGGATTTGCCAATCCCAAGATGGCCGACTTCATCGACGCCCAGATCGATGACGGCTTGAAGACGGCCGGTGCCGAGGATGTGACGGCCAGGTATCGCGGCGGACCTCGCAAGCTGGTGTTCGAGGGCGGGACATATGTGCGGCCGACGATCGTGCGGTGCGACTCGTTTGCCCATCCGCTGGCCAACCGGGAGTTCCTGTGTCCCTACGCGAGCGTCGTGACCTGTCCCCAGTCCGAGATGCTGTCGAGGATCGGCTACACCCTGGCCTGCACGGCGATCACGAAGGATCCGGCCTTCATCGCGGATCTTGAGTCCTACGCCCACATCGAACGCCTGAACATCGGACCGGTGTCGACCATGAAGATCTCCTGGGATCAACCCCACGAGGGCAACATGTTCGAGTTCCTCTGGCAGCGCCGCTCGATCGAGAGGGCGTGGTGATGGGGGTGCCCTGCCGCCCGCCGCCGCGTGATCGGCCGGTCGGCCGGTCAGCCGCCGGAAGATTTGCATTGATCGGGGCGGAAAAGGATTTGCACACTGTGGGTTCGAAGCGATTCGTCCTTCATGAACGTAGAACTCACCCGCAAAGCACTCGAGAAGGTGGGCAATCCCCATATCCTCGTGAACATCATCTCCCGTCGTGTCCGGCAGCTCAACAGCGGCGGCGGTGGCATCAGTCGGCCCCTGGTGGAGGTGGACCCCACCATGGGCATCGCCGACATCGCCCTCACGGAGCTGATCCATGAGAAGATCGGTTTCCAGATCGAAGAAGAAACCCCGGCTGTCGAGGACAAGGCAGCGGAGGGGTCCAAACGCAAGCGTCGGACGCGATCACTGACCTCCTAGGCGCGGGCTGGATCCCCGACGGTCTGAGGCGAATCGAAACCAAGCCGGAGGAACACCCTCCGGCTTTTTGCTGATGTCGATCATCATCACCAATTCGAAGGCCAGGCACGAGTACCACATCCTCGAGACGGTCGAGTCAGGGATCGTGCTGCGGGGCACCGAGGTGAAGTCGATCCGCTCTGGAAAGGCACAGATTTCGGATGCGTTCGCAAGGGTCGAGGAGGGCCAGGTGTGGCTCCACCAGATGCACATCGACGAATACGGATTCGGGAACATCCACAACCACGCGCCGAAGGGAAAACGGCGCCTCCTCTTGAACCGTGCGGAGATCCGGCGACTGGCCGAGTCGGCCACTTCCAAGGGGGTGACCCTGGTGCCGCTGGACCTCCATTGGAGGAACAATCGGGTCAAGGTCAGCCTGGCTGTCTGCAAGGGGAAGGTGGACTTCGACAAGAGACAGGACCTGAAGACCCGGGAAGCGGATCGGGAGATCCGGAGGGCACTCCATCGCCGGCAATAGCTGGAGGGATGCCAGAAAATCAAAAAGGACGGTCACCCGGG
>CAZZKQ010000288.1:0-5076 GCA_964654875.1 uncultured Verrucomicrobiota bacterium
TCGGACACCCCGCTCCAGGAGCCGGCGGGTGATGAGGCATTTGCGGCCGAAGTCAGCGGTGACCGGATTGTCCAGGCCGTACCGCTCCCGGGTTGCGGCACTTTCGCGACCGACATCGACCACCTCGGCGGCGCTGGCCTGCATGCGGTAGGCGGTCTCGTAGGAGGCGATCCGCGCGGCGAGTTCGGATTCGCCGGGACGAGACTCAAGATGTTCCTCGTTGAGACGCCGCAGGAGGTCGAGGCTCGCCCGCTGGGTCGACTCGGAGACGCCGCCCGGCGTGGCGAGGTCCAGGAGCGGGCTGCCGACGCTGCGGAACAAGGTTCCCTGATAGGCCGCAGGCATGTAGCCGGCACTCCAGTTCGACGCACTGCCAATCGGGCCTCCCCGCGGATCGGTCATCACCACAAACGACGGCAATTCCTCGTTGTCGGTCCCGAGCCCATAGCTGAGCCACGCCCCGAGACAGGGCTTCCCGATGAAGATGCTCCCGGAGTTCATCTGGAGACACCCCGAGGCGTGGGCCGCGGTGTCGGCATGCATTGACCGGATCACGCAGAGGTCGTCCGCAAATCGGGACGTGTGGGGGAAGAGGCTGCTGATCTCGAGTCCGCTCCGACCGTGCCGTCGGAACTCGAACGGTGACTGCATCAGCTTGCCGATGGGACGCCCATTCGAGCCGACCTTGGCATCGCCCGTATAGGGCTGACCGTGGTACCGGGTGAGCGCTGGTTTCGGATCGAAGGTGTCCACCTGACTCGGCCCGCCATTCATGAACAGGAACACGGCCCGCTTGGCCTTCGCCCGGAAGTGGGGCGCCTTGGGGGCGAGCGGCGACGGGGTCGAGGCCTCGATCCGGGGCAACGCCCCCGTCCGCGTCATGAGCTCCGCCAACGCGAGCAGGCCGAATCCACCCCCCGCTCGGGCGAGGAAGTCCCGGCGACAGGTGAAACCCGACAAGGGATGCAGCGGAGAGGTCATCGGAGGGGACTCCTTGCAGAGGTCATTCCGGGTAGGCGAACTCGTTCAGATTCAGGATGACGCGGGCCACCTGGACCAACCGATCGCGCGGCGTCTGCGGCTCCGCGGTCCCGAGGAATCCCAGGTAGGCGTCCCGCTCGGACACCGAGGGCAGACGGCCCAGGGCAAGGCGGGACAGATGGTCGACCTGCCTCGCGGGATCGGTGCCGACCTCCCGCAGGACCCGGTCAGCGAGGCAGGCCGCCTGTTGATTGATGAACTCGCCGTTGAAGAGCGTGAGCGCCTGCGGAGCAACCGTGGTCACCTGACGTCGGGGCGAACTTGAGACCGTGTCGCAGAGGTCCAGCACCTCGAGCATCGGGACCACCAGGCCCCGCTTCACGAACGCATAGACCGTTCGCCGTGCCGCCTGGTCAGGTGGAGACGCGGACCAGATCGACTCCTTGTCGGTGTTCGCCTCCATGGCGGCCTTCGGGATCGGCAGAAACACACCGCGCCCGCCGGCCTGACGGTTGAGCTCCCCGCTGACGGCCAGCACGGAGTCGCGCAACGCCTCGACCTCAAGGCGCCGATACGGCTGATGCCAGAGCAGCCTGTTCTCGGGATCTTCAGCAGCAGGCACCGGCTGATGGGTACGACCCATGCGCCACGTGTTGCTGGCAAGGATGAGGCGGTGCAACGCCTTGAGGGACCATCCGGCGTCGTGCACGAACCAGTGCGTCAGCCAGTCCAACAGCTCCGGATGGGTCGGGGGTTCCCCCATCACGCCGAAGTCGCTCGCCGTGCGAACGAGTCCAGCCCCGAAGTGTTGCTGCCAGACACGATTCACAATCACGCGCGCGGTTAGCGGGTTTTCGGGAGATACCATCCAGTCCACAAGCGCGCGGCGGCGGCCGGACGTGGAACCTTCGGCTCTCGGAGCCGTCCAGCCCAACCCCGGAAGCACCGCTGGGACGCCGGCCGTGACCGCATCGCCAGGCCGACCGGGATTGCCTCGGACGAGGACATGCGTCGGCGGAACCGTCCCTCCCGTCTCGTGAAGGATGTACCCGGCAGGCAGGTCTGGAACCTCGCGCCGCAGCGATGCGACGCGGGTGGCGATCGACTCCGCGGAGAGTTCGTTGGTCCGACGCTGGAGGGCCGCAATTTCACGGTCTCGTTGAACCACGGCTTCCCGCTCGGCTGGGGATCCCAGCAGTAGGGTGAGTTCCGTCCGACCATTCTGTGGACGCTGCAACGGGGCAAAGACGGCCACCATCCGGTAGTAATCCGCCGACGTCAGCGGCTCGAACTTGTGATCATGGCACCGCGCGCAGCCAAGGGTCAGTCCGAGAATCGCCTGGCTGGTCGTGCTGACGATGTCGTCGAGCTGGTCAAACCGGTCGGCTGCCGGGTCGGCCGGCTCATCATCCCAGTGCCCCAACCGCGCAAACGTCGTCGCCACCAGGGTCTCGGCACGGACCTGCGGGAGCTCGTCACCCGCCAGCTGTTCCCGGAGGAACTGGTTGTAGGGGCGGTCGAGGTTCAAGGCCCCGATCACATAGTCGCGATACCGCCAGACGAAGGGTTTCTCGGCGTCGCGTTCATAGCCGTTGCTGTCGGCATAGCGGACGAGATCGAGCCAATGCCGGGCCCAACGTTCACCGTACGAGGGACGCGACAGGAGGTCGTCCACGGCGTGGTCCAGGCGGACGGGCGACGGGTCCAACGCGAACCGTTCCTGTTCACCAGGTGTAGGCGGGAACCCAGCGAGGTCGAGGTGGACCCTGCGGAGCAGCGCCGTAGGGGAGGCCGTGGGCGAGGGTGTCCAGCCTCGGGCCTCGAGCCGGGACAGGACGAAGGCATCGATGGGGTTGCGAACCCAGGCGGCATCTCGGACCGCGGGAATAGGCGGGCGCCGGACCGGCTGGAAGGCCCAGTGGGTCTGCGACGCGGCGGGCTCCGCACGGGACGCGTCGCCGCGGGAGAGCGTCTCGGCATGGCTGCAGGCCAGCATCGAGACGAACCCCATCACCAGGGGCCAGACGTGGGGGATCCGGGGCATGGGTGAACCGGAAGACCCTAGCCATCCGGCCACGAGGTTGGAATCCTCCAGTGCTCGGGACAGGATGGCGACGACGGGGTGGCCTTGGGTGGATCGGTCGAGAAAATCCACCCCTTCCCTCCCTCTCATCCTGAAATGAGGGCTTGCACTCACCCTCACCGCTCGTCAATTTTGCGTTTCCCTTCAGGGGCGGCGGCTGGGTTCCCCATCGCCGGACGAGCACACATCTATGTCAGTCAAAATTCGATTGAAGCGCGTCGGTGCCAAGAACAGCCCGGTCTTCCGGGTTGTGGTGGCCGACGGCCGGAGTCCTCGCGATGGCAAGTTCATCGAGGAGATCGGCACCTATCAACCCCAGAAGAAGGGCGACAACGTGGCCCTGAAGATGGACCGCATCGACCATTGGGTCTCGGTGGGCGCCCAGCCCAGCGACACGGTGGCCAGCATGATCCGCAAGGCCAAGCGCACGGCTCCTGCGGCGGCCTGATCCTTCCGCGCCTCGACCCATGCAGGACTTCATCGAGTTCGTGGCCAAGCGCCTCGTGAACCATCCGGACGAGGTCCGGGTGGACTCGGAAGACCGCAATGGGGCGACGTGCTTCCGCCTGCACCTCGCTCCGGGCGAAGTCGGCAAGATCATCGGGCGACGCGGCACGACCATCCAGGCCTTCCGCTCGATCCTGCAGGTCGGCGCCCAGAAGCGGGGCGTCCGCTGCACCCTCGAGCTGGCCGACGAGTGAGCCACGGCCCCGCGCGGGCGAACAGGACCGCGCGACATGCCGATGAGAATCGATATCCTGACCCTGTTCCCCGCGATGTTCGCGGGACCCCTCGACGAGAGCATCCTGAAACGGGCTCGTCAGGGGGGAATCCTCGATCTGAGGATCCATGATTTGCGGGACTGGACCCATGACCGTCATCGGACGGTCGACGACGCCCCCTACGGCGGGGGGCCGGGGATGGTCCTGAAGCCAGAGCCGATCTTTGAAGCCGTCGAGGCCCTCAGGGCCGACCAGGGGGAAACCCGGGTGATTCTGACCGCGCCCAGTGGCCGGCCCTTCACCCAGTCCGTGGCGCGGGAACTATCCCGGGCGTCCGGGCTGATCCTCGTGTGCGGCAGCTATGAGGGGTACGACGAACGAGTGCGGGCCCACCTCGCCGACGACGTGTTGAGCATCGGGGACTATGTCCTGACGAATGGCAACCTGCCGGCGATGGTGATCGTGGATGCCGTGACCCGGCTTCTGCCCGGTGCCTTGGGGGACGACTCAAGCGCCCTCGATGAATCCTTCAGCCACGGGCTGCTGGAATACCCGCACTACACCCGCCCCGCCGAATTCCGGGGCTGGGGGGTTCCCGAGATCCTGCTCTCGGGCAACCACGCTGCCATCGAACGGTGGCGCCGGGCCCAGGCGGTCAGACGGACCGTCGAACGGCGACCGGACCTGTGGGACAAGCTCCGATGGGGGCGGCCCGACACGGCGAAATGATTTTGAACGTCAGTTTTTGAAAACGAGGAGTCTGCCATGAACAAAGGTGCATTGTTTGACAAGATCGAGGCCGAGCAATTCCGCAAGGATTCGGCGAAGTTCAACGTCGGAGACAGCGTCCGCGTCCACACCAAGGTCGTCGAAGGCGACAAGGAGCGGATCCAGGTGTTCGCCGGTGTTGTCATCGGCGTCCGCGGCCGCGGCCTGAACCAGACCTTCACCGTCCGGCGCATCAGCTACGGCGAGGGTGTGGAGCGCATCTTCCCGACCCACTCGCCCCGCGTGGAGAAGATCGAGGTCGAGCGTCAGGGCTCGGGCCGCCGCGCGACGCTGACCTACCTCCGCGACCGCATCGGCAAGGGCGCCATGGCCGTCAAGGAGAAGGACACCCAGAAGACCGCCTGACCGACGGACGGCCCTCCACAGAACCACGGGACAGGAGACGAACCTCCTGTCCCGTTTTTGTTTTTGCCGGGAGCCCTCTAGAGCTTCCACGCCAGCAGCCCGCCCCGCGCCGCCCCACCCGGGATCCTCTCGAAACGGCCGAATCCCACCTCCGCC
>CAZZKQ010000289.1:0-5052 GCA_964654875.1 uncultured Verrucomicrobiota bacterium
GTGTCGCGCTGGCGGGACCAGACCATCGGGAATGGGGTTCCATCGCGCTTCCAGGAGGTGGCGTAGATGGCGTAGCGGGGATTGTCGGCCTTCGCCTGGGAGGCATCGCCCACGAACCAGCCGCGATTGAGCCCGTTGGCGTCGAACTCGTCGGCCCCGGTGAAGTGCCACCCGCTGTCCCAGATCTCGACCCAGGTGTGGTTGCCGCGTTCGTTGGCCCACATCGGGGTGCCGACGGCGCGGGCGGGGATCCCGACGGAACGGCAGGCCTCGACGAGGATGATCGAGAGTCCGGTGCACGTGGCCTTCCCGAGCTCCCGGGACTCCTTGAGGCTCTGGTTGGGGCGTTTCCGGCCGGTGTTGTAGTGGACCTGGACCTGGTTGAAGAGCTTCTGGTTCAGGGCCTGGGCGGCCTGGGTTGCGGTGGTGGCGCCCTTCACGATCTCGCGGGAGAGGCCGATCAGTTCAGCCCGCCATGGATCGCGGGTCTCATCGAACACGGCGTAGGGCAGGACATCGTTCAGGAACAGGTCCTCGGGGACGGCGGCCGCCCACGGGAATTCCTTCCGGGCCTGGAAGGCGAGGTCGAGGTTCTCGATCAGGAACGCGCTGGAGAGGGATTCGCGGTCGGCCTCGGGCATGTGCTCGACGAGGAACCGGGCGGCGCGCTCACCCGCTTCGCCATGGCGGGTCCGAGCTTCGCTGATGAAGTCGTCGAGGGCTCCGGCGAGCAGGGTGGCTCCGGAGAGGGCGCAGAGAAGGGCGAGGACCGCAGCGTGCATTACCGGACGCTGCGGAAATCCGTGTCGGGGGTCAAAACCGATCACTCCCCGAAAAGGTTCCGGAGGGCTTCGCGGGCGGCATCGGCACGGGTATCCCCTCCACCCTTGGACCAGACGCGGGGCTTGAAGTCGAAGTACTCGCAGAAATTGGCCTGCTCCTTGTTGTCGACCGGCTCAGCCCGACCGTCCCGACATTGGTGGGCGGCGCGGAGGTCATGGAAGGTGCAATTGACGCAGACCCGGAGGTCGGCGCGGCACTGCGGACACGTCTCACTCCGACCGGGGAGTTCCCTGAACGTCCAGACCCATCCGCACCGATGACAATGACGTGTCATGGTTCTTCCCTACCAATCCGCGGCCGGTCCGTCCAGCGGCCGGCAAGGACCATGAAAATCCCGCACGCGATGCGGGAGATACGGGCTGGGGAATCTGGCCCATCCCTCCTCTCGATGGGGACGTCGAGGTCCGGGCCCCATCCGATGGTGAGGATGGCCTGAGCGATGCGTTCTCAATCAGGACGACTGGTACCCAGCGCAGGATGATTTCGACCACGTCGTTCAATCGGATGAGGGAGATCGTTCCGAGATGAAACCTGAGCGGGATCAGGACGAAGCACCGTTCGCCCTGTTGTCCTATGAACCCCTTTGAACATGGGGTTCAAGCTCCCGTTCCGGCGAGCATCCACTCCCATGCGGTTCGGAGGGTGACCCCCTTTGGGACGTTGGCCTGTGCGTGGCTGAGGCCCGTGGAAGTGGCGGTGAGAACGAGCCCGTGCGTGCGAGGGTGCTCCGACATCGCCTCGGCAAGCGCACTGAACTCCCTCAGTCGCGTGGCCTCATCGGTGAGATCGGCACAGACCTGGATCAATACCGGCCTGCCGGCGAGCGGGGTGGCAAGGAAGTCCACCTCGGCTCCGCTGGACGTGCGGACGTAGGCGAGCTGGTGCCTGCGTCGCTCCAGTTCGACAAGCACTGCGGTCTCCAGAGCATGACCGATGTTGGTCTTCCCGCTTCGATCGAATGCGGTGATCAGCCCGGGATCCACAGGATAGGCCTTGCGGGGGTTGGATTGTCGCTGCCGCTCGCTGGAGGTATGGATGGGGACGAGTCGGATCAGGAAGGCGTCCTCAAGGTGACTGAGCATGGCATGCAACGCCTCCTTGGAAATCGAGATACCCTGGGATTTCTGGTCGTTGAAGAAGCGATGGACGCTGAACAACCCGGCGGCGGCACCGAGCAGTTGCCGGGTGAGTCTTCGGAGTGCGACGACATTGGAGATGCCATGTCGTTCCATCACATCCCGCAGGATGACGGTATCAACGTATCCTTGGAGCAGAGGGAGTCGATCCTCTGTGGCGAGACCCTGTGCCTCCGGGAAACCGCCATTCATCAGAAACTCACCGAACTGCTTTTCGACGCCGGAACGCCTGGCCTTCGGCAGGAACTCAGGATCTCCCTCGGGTTCGGCCTGATGATGCCTCAGGAATTCCCGAAAACTGAAGGGGTGAACGAGCGTTTCCATCGCACGACCGCGCAAGGAGGAGGCAATCTCACGGCTCAGGAGTTTTGCGGACGAACCGCTCACGAACACATCCACGTTCTCCGTGTCCATCACGCGGCGGACGAAGCCCTCCCAGCCGGGCACGACCTGTACCTCATCGAGGAAGAAACCGACCTTCTGCTGATCGCGATACTGGGGGAACTGCCGAAAGTATTCCTCAAGCACCCAGTGAAGCTGAGCTGCCTCCAGGCCGGCGAGACGCTCGTCGTCGAAGTTGAAGTAGACCTGAGCGTCGCGGGGTGCGCCCTTCGAGACCCGATCCCGCTGGAGTTGGTGGAGGAAGCAGGTCTTTCCAGAGCGGCGCATCCCGATCACGGCATGGGTCTTGCCTGAGACTGAGGGCAGGCGCACGTCCCGTCGGGTCGTCGAAGGCAGCTCGGAGTGCAGGGTGTCGGCGAGCTTTTGGCGGATGATCTCTCTCATGCAGTTCCTTCTAAAAGAACAGGATTCAGAAAATCGGGTCTTTTTAAAAGGACAGGTTTGAGTGCCGCTGGGTCCGATATGAGGCTGGCGCGGTTGGCTAGCTTCTGTGGAGGAGGGCTTGGCTGGGCCTTTTCGACTCCAAAAGTCGGTTATGGGCCACGGAGCGCGGTGTGGCCGGCGGGATGCAGGCTTGGCCTCCGATGACCCAATGCCGGGCCTCGGTGTCCTCCAGCAAAGGTAGACCTTCCCGAGAACGACCCTCACCACTGATGCGACGACGTGGCGGCGCGGTCGAGGTGGGTGTAGCCACCGTCGACGTAGAGGAATTGTCCGGTGATGTGGCTGGACCGGGCGGAGGCGAGCCAGACGATGGCATCGGCGAGTTCCGATGGTTTGGACAGGCGTCGTTCGAACGGGACGAGGTCGGCGACCTGGCGTCGGGCCCTCTCGGGATCCGGTTGGCTGGCGAACCAGCGCTGGTACTGGTCGGTGTCGCACTCCGCGGGAACGACGGTGTTGACCCGAACGCCATGGGGTCCGAGGGCGAGGGCCCATTCGCGGGTGAGGGCATCGAGGGCTCCCTTGGCCGCGGCGTAGCCCGAAGTCCGACCCTGCCCCGTGGTGGCGACCTTGGAGCTGACGTTCACGATGGCGCCCCGGCGCGCCGCGAGATGGATCCGGGCGAGGTGGGTGAGCGTGTAGGCGGGGAGGAGGTTCCGCTGGAGGGAGGACACGAAGGCATCGGGCGGAGCCTCCAGTCCGACGCTGTCGTTCACCCCGGCGTTGTTGACCAGGATGTCGAGGTGTCCGAAATGGCGAACCGCCTCCTCGACCGCCCGTCTGCAGACCTCGGGGTCGGTGAGGTCGCCCGCGACGATCCGCACCGTGGGACGTCCGGCGGCCACCCGTTCGGCGGCCTCGGCGTCGCGGTCGACGATCAGCACCTGTGCTCCCTCGGTGGCGAATCGATCCACGGTGGCGGCGCCGATTCCCCGGGCTCCGCCCGAGACGAGGGCGACCCGGTTGGTCAGTTCAAGGTCCATGGACTGGGAGGCTCCCCCGAAGCCGTCCCGTTGCACAGAGGGAATCGGCTGGCCGAGGTGGAGGCGGGGGTGGCAGAAGGAGGGCTCGTGAGGGCATCCATCTGGCGTCTCGGCATCGCATGGCTCGTCGCCTGGGCGATGGGATGCCTTTGCGCGGCCGAGCCGTCGCCGTCCTTGAGCCGACCGCTTCGGGTGGCGGCGGCCTCGGATCTCACCTTTGTCATGCCGGAGCTGAACCGCCTTTTTGCGACGGTGCATCCCGGTCAGACGGCCGAGACGATCCTCGGCGCCTCAGGAACCCTCGTGGCCCAGATCCGAAAGGGGGCGCCGTTCGATGTGTTCCTCTCCGCCGATCGGCGTTATCCGGAGGCATTGGTCGCCGACGGACTGGCGGTCTCGAATTCGTTCACCCATTACGCCAACGGTCGGGTGGTCCTCTGGAGCACCCGCGCTGGGTTGGATCCCCGGGTGGGGCTGTCGATCCTTCGGGATTCAGCAGTCCGGCGTCTGGCCATCGCGAATCCGCTCCATGCCCCCTATGGACGAGCGGCGCAGGAGATCCTGAGCCGGACCGACCTTTGGGGGGGCTGGAGCAACCGGGTGGTCCTGGGGGAGACGGTGGCCCAGACGGCCCAGTGGGTTGAATCGGGCACTGTGGACCTCGGCCTGGTGTCGCGGTCGTGGGTCATGGCACCGCAGACGGGTCAGCTCGGGCGCTGGTGGGAGGTGCCGACCCGCCTCCATGAGCCGCTGGAACAGGTCGCGGTCGTCACCCGCCGCGGCGAGTCCCATCCGGGTGCGGAGCTGTATCGGAACTTCCTCCGATCGCAGGCGGCCATCGGACTTCTGGAACGGTTCGGATTCGATCTCCCCCGGGGCGGTCCCGAGACAACTGTTCCCCGGTGAACGTGGGTCCGATGGATTCTCCTGCCCCATGAATGCCCTCCCGATCCCTTCCGAAGGTTTGTCGCCGGAGATCTGGCAGGCGTTGGGACTGACCTTCCGGCTGGCCGGTCTGGTGACGGTGCTATTGCTGGTATTGGCGGTGCCCTTGGCGAGGTGGCTGACGGTGTCGAGGCGTCGGTGGATTCCCGTGGTGGAGGCGATTGTGGGTCTTCCGGTGGTGCTGCCGCCGACGGTTTTGGGGTTCTATCTGTTGTCCCTCTTCGCGCCGGACACGCCACTGGGACGGTTCTGGTTCCACGTCACGGGGGACACCCTCGCCTTCAGCTTCGGGGGTCTGG
>CAZZKQ010000290.1:0-5041 GCA_964654875.1 uncultured Verrucomicrobiota bacterium
TGGACTGGTGGCGATCACCAACCTGTCCCGCGTCGCCACCACCCCTCCGGGCGAATGGACGGTCCGCCTCTACACGGTGACCAACGGGGTGCTCGAGGGCTTCCGGTTCAGTGCACCCCTGGGCGAGGGAGCCCGGCGGCTCATCATCGCCGAGCGTGGGGTCTGGACGAATGGGATGTGGCGGTTCTACCAGGCGCGGGAATTCCTCTACCGGTCGGCGACGGATGGCAACGTGCTCGACCTTCTGCATCCGGAGCTGGATCTGCCGGAACTGGATGAGGACCCCGAGATGATCTCGAGCGAGGTCGAGGTGGGCGAGCTGCTGTCCCAGGGGGGTGCGATGCAGAGTCCCGATCTGCCGGTTCAGGACATCCTCGACTACCTCCAGCTGCATCCGGATCTCGCCGGGCGGGATCGCAACCTTCTCGAGACCCAGCTGCATGCCCGCATGGCCGGCCCGTGGACGTGTCTGGTCGTGGCGGTCATTGCCATTCCCTTTGGCGCGCCCTCCGGCCGGCGCAATGTCTTCTATGGCGTGGCGGGAAGCCTGGCGCTCGGGTTCCTCTATTTCGCCGTCCAGCGCCTCGGGTTCGCCGTGGGCCAGAGTGGATGGCTGGAACCGTGGGTTGGAGCATGGCTTCCGAACGTCCTCTTCGGGGGTCTGGGTCTCTGGCTCACCAGCCGCGTCCGATGATGAGTGCCAACGAATCCATCCGACCCGATCCGGTGGCTCGATTGGAGGCCCTCCTGCGGGTGAGCGAATCGGTCCATGCCTCGCTCGAACTCCGGGACTCCCTGGAACGGATCCTGGGGGAGGCGGTTCGGCTGGTCGGTGGGGATGCCGGACTGCTGGCGCTGATGAGTCCCATGGGATTCCTCGAGATCGAGGCCTCGACGGGACTGCCGGTGGGGGTGCGGTCGATCCGGCTTCGGATCGGGGAGGGTCTGGCAGGCAGGGTGGCCCGGACCGGTATCCCTGGAGTGGTCGAGGACGTCTCCCGACAGCCCTCCTACCTGAGGTTCCATCCGGACGTCGCCTGCGAGGTCGCCGTCCCGCTCCGGGTCAGCGGTGAGGTCCGCGGGGTGCTGGCCATCCAGGCCTTCCGCCCCCGGGCCTTCGATCGAGACGCGCTTTCCCTCCTCGAGGATCTCTCCGTTCTGGCGGGGACGGCGATCCGGAACACCTGGCTCTATGAGAAGGCCCGGCTGAAGGCCCGCTCCCACGAGTCCCTGGTCCGGGTCGGACAGATCATCAACTCCGCCCTGAGTCTGGATGAGGCGCTCGAGGTGGTGACGCGCGAGGCGACGAGCCTGCTCCGGGCGAAGATGTGTTCGCTCCTGATGCTCGACCCCACGGGACAATGGCTGGATCTCCGCGCCAGCCACGGGGCAGGGGAACGGTATCGACAGAAGCCCCGCCTCGCCGTCGACGAGAGCTTTGCCGGCATCGTGGTCCGGCGGGGCCGCCCGATGCAGCTCGAGGATGTCCAGGTCTCGGGCCGGTACCAGAATGTCTCCGTCGCCCGGGAGGAGAAACTGGTCTCCCTCCTCTCGGTCCCACTGGCCTACGCCGGCAAGGTGATCGGTGTCCTGAACCTCTACACGGGGGCGCCCCACACGTTCTCCGACGAGGAGGTCCGGGTCCTCTCCGCCTACGCCGAGCTGTCGGCCCTCGCCCTCGAGCGGGCCCGGCTCTACGAGCGGACGCTGGTGGTGGAGGAACAGCTCCGCGAGAGCGAGCGCCTGACGGCCCTGGGTCTCCTGGCGGCCGAACTGGCCCACGAGATCCGGAACCCGCTCACGGTCATGAAGATGCTCCACCACTCCGTGAGCGCGGACTTCGCCGGGGACGATCCCCGGTCGACGGATCTGCGGGTGATGGGCGAGAAGATCGACCATCTGAACCGCATTGTGGACCGGGTCCTGGACCTCGCGCGGCGTCATGAGCCCGTCCTCGCCCTCACCAACATCAACCGGCTGATCGAGGACCTGGGAATCCTCATCCACCACAAATGCCGGGTGCAGGGGGTCGAGCAGGACACGCGGCTCGATCCCCGGATCCCCGGGTTCCAGGGTGATGCCACCCAGCTCGAGCAGGCGTTCCTCAACGTCATCCTCAACTCCCTCGAGGCCATGCCCGAGGGGGGGCGTCTCCGGATCCGGACCCGATGGCTGTCCTCCCGTGACCCATCCGGCACACCTGACACCGTGGTGATCCGACTCTCCGACACCGGCAGCGGCATGCCTCGAGAACAGAGGGAACGTGCGTTCTCCAGTCTCCTCAGCACCACCAAGCCGAAGGGCACCGGCATCGGTCTGGCGGTCGTCGCCCGGGTTGTGGAGACCCACGAGGGACGGGTGCGGATCTGGTCGCGTCCGGGTCGCGGCACCTCCGTGGGCATGTTCCTACCGATCCGATCCTAGGCCTTCCGGGTGGGCCTCCACCAGCACGCCACGGTCAGGGGTCGGAAATCACCCTGAAGAAACGGGTGGATCCCGACACGGGTTCGACATGCTCGACGACGCCCGCCATCCCGCTGCCTGGGATGTCGCGGAGCGTCTGCCATGGACCCGGACCCAGTGGATCCAAGACCTGCACCCGGTGTCTCGTGTTGGGTCGGCTGACAAACCGGAGCACGACACCCCCGCTCTGGAGGCGGACGGTGAGGGCGGGCTCCGCGGAGGTCCCTGGCGTTCCACCGGGCACCCGCGACGCAGTCCACTGCACCCTGTCACCCCAGCTGTCGGGTTCGCCCCCGATGTTCATAACCTCCATGGAAAACCCGCCCCCATCGGCCTCCGGAAACCAGTCGGCGTAGCGGAAATCCAGGATCTCCTCGCCGACGGGATCCAGGAGCCGGATCCGTTCCCCGCCGTTGTCGAGACGTCCCTGATAGGCCCCGGCCACGGGGAGTCCGGATCCATGGCGGGACTCGAACGCGGCGGGATTGGCAACCACCACGACCCGTCCGCCCGGAACAAGGGTGGAGAGAGGGCCGCCTCCGAAAACGAACTCCACCGCCCCTGTGATCCGAACTCCACGGAGGTCCAGGGTCACCGAGTCGGAGCGGTTCACGAGCTCGATGAACTCGTAGTCCTCGTCGGGGTACGTCGCATCCGCGGGTGCCAGGGGATGGAAATGCAGTTCCGAGATCCGGAGGAACTCCTGAACGGGGCCCGGGGCTCCGGGATAGCTGAAGGTGGAGACCGCCCGCCCGAGATCATCCTCCAGGATCAGCGTCTCACCGCGGGCGGAGAGCTGGCCGGAGTAGGGTCCGACCACGAAGACGCCCTGTCCTCCGCGCGGGGCGATGCCCCGGGTGCGGAACTGTCGGACATCCGGGGACACCACGATGGACCGGCGGGCCGGGACCACGGTGCCGGGTCGGAATCGGAACTCCACGCCGCCCGAGAGCCTCCAACCACTGATGTCCACCGCGAAGCCGTTGCGGTTCGTGAGCGTCAGACATTCATGCAGCTGGTTTCCGGAGGCGGGATTGAAGTCGAGATCCACCACTTCCAGCGCCGCATTGAGAGGCTGCGAGGCCGGAATGCCGGCGTTGTTGTTGTTTCCGATTCCGATCGGCCGGGAGGTGTTGGTGATGCAATGGGTGATGGCCCAATGGCGTCGACGGGGTTCGATGAACTGGTTGAAGAGGTCCGACACCGCCACGTGAAACGACTTGCCCGGGGCCCACGGCGCCGCCCCCCACTTCGCGCGGTCGAGGAGCGCCTCGGCCCCGATGAGGTTCGTCATTGCGATGATGCGCTGCTCGATGGCCCGGTCCGCGAACGGGGTTCCCGGAGGCTGGATGAACCGGTCGAGGAGGGTGCGCTGCCGCCGCAGCAGCATCTCCCGGGTCTCCGGGAGCCGAACGATGACATCGTAGAGGCGATTGAAGGGGTTCCCGGTCGAGGAGCCCCCGTAGAGGGGGTGACTCTTGGAGCCATCCACCGTCGCCTCCAAGGGATTGCTGCCCCCATAGAGCTGGCCCCAGGAGGCGTTCATGTCGAACGGGATGTTGCGCCACAGCCCATCACCGAGGGTGTCCCGATACAGGCTCATGTTGGCCCAGACATCGTCGTTCTCGGCACACCACCGTGTTCCGGCCAGGTGGTTGATCACCTGCGGCAGGTCGAGCTGGTCGAACGCGGTCGCACGTCGGATCGCCTCGGACTTCGACTCATGGATCCCATTGGCCAGCTGGAGATAGTCGGTCCGGCTGGCGTCGCCATCCGGCTCGAGCTTCTGGAAGACCCCCGTGCTGTAGAAATCCGGGGTCAGCGTCCCTACCGCCTTGTAGAGGGCACCCCGGGGATCATAGCCCATCCGTTCCATCTGCTCCTGGCCGATCACGTCGTTGTGGAACGCGAGCTGGTAGAAGTTCCCATTCATTTGGACACGCACCGGATAGTGGAACGGGGCGGGCACGCCGATCTGGTCGAGAAACCAGAAGCAGAGGTTCTGTCGCAGATAGGAGGGGTCGAGGTATTCCGCCAGGAGGGCGGACTTCCTCACGAGCCCACCGGGTCCGGGATGCCGGAGCTCGTGGCCCCGGTTGAACTCGAGACGATGGGATTTCTTGGCGAGTCCAGCGGATGTGTTGCCGCGGAGCTCCATGTAGACGTTGTCGTACAGCTCACCGTCGTGGAACAGGGACACCCGCCCCCCTGTCTCGGTGTCGATTCGGCCGATCTGTCCCGGGGCCACGAACAGGTGGAAGACGGGCAGACGGGTCGTGGCATCGAGGGGTTGAACCACGGTCCCCTGGTACTCCGGTGTCGCGGTCGGATTCGTGAAGAGCGGCCATCGCGAGGTGTTTCCTGAGGTATCCGTCGCCACCACGCGGTATCGGATCAACTGACCCGAAGAGGCAAGGTCGGCCGGCAGGATCACGCCATAGACACCGTCCCCCGCGGCACCGTCCCCGTGGGCGCCGTCATCCAGCATCTCGACCTGCGACTCGGTTCCAAAGAGGACCCGATGCCACAGGATCACCGTGGACACGGGCTGGAATGAGCGGCGGATGCGGGCGGTCAC
>CAZZKQ010000291.1:0-5035 GCA_964654875.1 uncultured Verrucomicrobiota bacterium
CGTCCGGCGCTGCGCCGCCGAGGCCCTGGGGGCCCACCCACAGCCCGTGAACATTCCGGTCCTGCTGACCGCGCTGGCGACCGTTCCCCCGGAGGACACCCACCTTCGGTACACCATCCGGAAGGCGCTCCGGGATCACCTTTCCCGGCCCGACATCTTTCGATCCATCCTCAAGTTCGCAGGGTCATCCGAGGACACCCAGGTTCTGCTGGGGGTCGCGCTTGCGGTGCGGTCCCGGGAGTCGGCGGCCTTCTTCCTGTCCCATTTGGATGCCCTGTCTTCCAAGACGGTCCCGACCCTTCAGGTCGCGCTGCAGCATGCGGCGCGCTACGCCGATCGGGAGGAACTGCCGGCTTTGGTGGAGCGGATCCGATCCCAATACCCGGAGGATCTATCGACCCAGCTGGAACTCTTCAGTGCCCTCGAAGGGGGACAGCGACAACGGGGTGGTGATATGCACAAGGCGCTCCGGGACTGGGGTCTGACCCTGGTCACGAAGCTCCTGACGTCCGAGGAGTCGACAGGATGGCAGACCGTTTCGCACGGTGAGAATCCGACGACGGATCCATGGGACTTCCAGGAGCGTGCCCGCGACGGAGGAGGGACGGTTCGTGTCCTTTCCAGCATTGTCCGGGGAGAGTCGTTGACCGGAATCCTCCGGTCTCCCGCGTTTGAGTCCGGCGATGAGGTCTCGTTCTGGATGTGCGGTCATGATGGCTATCCGGACAAGGCGGCAGGGCACCGCAATGCGGTCCGACTGGTGGATGCGGTTTCCGGCGACGTACTCGTTGAGGGGTGGGCACCGCGGAATGATGTGGCACGACGGATCGTGTGGGACACCCGCCCTCTGAAAGGCCGCCGGGTGCGTCTGGACGTGGTCGACGGAGACACGGCGGATGCCTACGCGTGGATCGCCATCGGCGAGGTGGATGGGGCTCCGGCATTACCGGACCGTTCGCCCCGGAGCCGGACCGAACAGCAGCTTGCGGCGATCCGGATCGCGGAGCGTCTGGGGTTGGAACCCACCCACCCGGCCCTGCGACCTCTGTTGACCGTATTCCGGGATCCCCGCGCGGACCTCGCGGTACGGGCCGCGGGACTCCGTCTCCTCATGCCGGCCCTCCGGGCGGACGCCGACTTCATCGCCGATCCCCAGGTCCCCGGCGTCTGGCGCCAGCTCGCCGCCGATGCCTCCACCTCCGGCGATGCCGCGCGCCGTCAGGACCTTCTCCGAAGGCTCTGGAAGGAGGCTCCCCGTCGGGTCCAAATCCGTGCCGCCCGGGGTTTTGCGACGCAGCCACAGAGTGCCCGTGAATTTGCGCTGTCGCTTGATCGCGGGGAGATCCCTGTCGGCATCCTGCGGGACGCCGCCCTGCGCGAGGCGTTGCTCAAGCAGGTGGACCCAACCACCAAGTCGATCCTCGAGAAGGCGATCTCAACGCTGCCGTCCGGGGAGGAGGATCGGCCTCAGCTGGTGGCGGCCCGCCGGAATCGCCTTGGCGCGACCGTCCCTGATCTGGACACGGGACGCCGGGTGTTCGATCAGAACTGCCGGGCCTGTCACCAACTGGGCGGCCAGGGCGGTCTCGTGGGCCCCCAGCTGACCGGGATCGGCAACCGGGGTGCAGAACGCCTCTGCGAGGACATCCTCGATCCCAACCAGAATGTGGACCACGCCTTCCGTCAGACCCTTGTGACCCTGAAGAATGGGGATTCACTCTCGGGACTGTTCCGACGTGAGGAGGGTGAACTGCTGGTCTTTGCCGATGCCACCGGCAAGGAGTTCACCCTCTCCAAGTCGGACATCGCCGAACGCAGGGAGACGGCCCAGTCCTTGATGCCGGACAACTTCGCCGAAGCGTTGCCCGAGCCGGAGTTCAACCACCTCATGGCGTATCTCCTCGGCCAGCGGTGAGGGGTCAGCCCAGGGCCGACGTCTCGGAGCGCCCGGCCAAGGGGGCAACTGTCATTCACAGGGTAGGGACCCGGTCCCTCAGGTCCCCATCTCGATCCGCTGCGCGTCGTGATCCCGTGAAGGCAGACGGGGTCGTCTGCGGCGTCAGAGGATCCCGGCTCCCCTCAATCGAAGATCACCGTCCGGTTGCCACAGAGGAACACCCGGTCCTCGAACACCAGTCGGAGGGCCCGGGCGAGGACCATCTGCTCGACGTCCCGACCCGACCGTGCCAGCTCCTCGGCATCATGGGAGTGGTCCACCGGGATCACCTGCTGGACCAGGATTGGCCCCGCATCCAGCTCGTCGGTGACGAAATGCGCCGTCGCTCCGATCACCTTCACGCCCCGTTCGAAGGCCTGGTGGTACGGACGGGCCCCCACGAAGGCCGGGAGGAAGGAATGGTGGATGTTGATGATGCGGGCCGGGAATTCCCGGACGAACCCCGGGGACAGGATCCGCATGTACTTGGCGAGGACCAGATAGTCGGGATCCAGTTCCCGGACCCGCTCCTGCACGGTGGATTCCTGGCCTGTCCGATCCTCCCCGGCGACCGGGACGTGGTGGAACGGCAGGCCAAACCTCCGGACCAGCGGCTCCAATGTGGCGTGGTTGCTCAGGACGGCGGCGATCGACGCATTCAGTTCACCGAAGGCATGTCGGACCAGGATGTCGGCCAGACAGTGATGTTCCTTCGAGGCGAGGACCACGATCCGCTTCGGGTTCGGCCGGATCAGCCGCAGGGTCGCCGATTCCGGAAGCACCGAGGAGAGTTCCTGGGTGACGGCGGCTTCGTCGACCGTGCCGTCGAACTCCGTCCGCATGAAGAACCGTCCCAGCGCGCGGTCGACGAATTCGTGATTTCCAACCACGTTCACCCCGCGCCGGAACAGGATGCCGGTGATGTCGTGGACCAGCCCGGGGCGGTCCGGGCACTCGACGAGGAGGATGCGCGATCTCATGTCGGGACGTCTCCCGTCCGGAGGTGCGGACGGATCAGAGCTTCAATGCGTTGAGGGGCTGCTGGAAGGCGTTGAGGTACCGGCTGGTGTCGAGCGTGTCCCGGAGATGATGGATGGCCGACTCGATGTCGATCACCGAACGGGGAAGGGTCGTGCCGGCGGCGTTGGGATGGCCACCGCCCTGGAGCTGGGTCGCGGCGGAGAGGGCCTCGCCATTGAGGCTGCGGAAGCTGGCCACGAAGGTGCGATTGGCCTTCGGGAACAGGGTCACCAGGACCTTGTAGGGCGTCGAGCGGCTGTCGAGCAGCTGGTGCACGATCAGGTTCGTGTCGCCGATCGAGGTGTGGACGAGTCCGACCTCGGGCGTGATCTCCTCCACGTGTGCCCGGGCCCAGGCGAGGCCCAGCGGATTCTCGACCGTGCGCTTCACCGTCATGACCTGGAGCAGGGGATGGTCCACGAGCCGCTCGGGATCGCCACCGATCACCTTGTGGAGATTCCAGAACCCGTACTCCTTCACGAGGGCCGCATAGTCGTTCGCCAGCTCGAACTCCGGGTCCTCGTTCTTCCAGAGGTCTCCCAGATTGGTGAGGTGCACGAGGCGATCGAGCTTCGGCGTGGCCAGCCCGTGCTCCTGGCACCAGCCATAGACGAGGGCTGACGCCGACTTGTCCGGGCTGTGGACCAGCCGGGCATTCCTGGGCGGACCGGCATGGACGTGGTGGTCGAAGATGATCCATCCGTGACGATCGAGTCGCGGTTCGAAGGTGAAGTCGGAGATCCAGGCGGTCGCCTCTCCCATGACCCGGTTCTTCCACCCCTGGTAGTTCCAGGCCTGGAGCGGGATGTCCGTCCCGAAGAGCTTCCGGGCAAGCCGGACGAGGAGGAGTCCTGAGACCAGCCCATCGAGATCGCTCTCGTGGGTGCAGATCACTTCCGGCTTCTGGGCAGAGTCCATCCCGGAGGCTACCGCGGTGCCACAGGGTGTCGACGTCAGATGCGCGACGACCGGCTCACGACGGGACCAGTGTCACGGGCCGGTGTTCAGGCGATGCGCCCCCTGTTTCCCGGAGCCTACTTCCCGGGCTTCGAGGCGTCGTCCACCAGCACGCAGCGGAATCCGGCGCTGACATTGCGGTTGGTGGGCTTGCTGGCGTGGCGGTAGGAGGCGTTCAGCGCGGATTCGAGGTTGTCGATCCAGGAAGCGCCCCTCAGCACCCGCGAGCCGCTGCCGGGTTCCGATTCATCCTCGCACCATTCCCAGACGTTGCCCCCCATGTCGTACAGGCCCAGCGCATTCGGCGCGAAGCTTCCCACCGGGGCCGTCCTGGGGAACGGATCCCGGTAGTAGTCGATCACCCGGAATTCCTTCGGCCAGTCGACCTCCGAGGCCTCTGCGCCCGGGTAGTTGCCGACCGGGTTGTTGTCGATCAGCGGCGGGAATCCCGTCCCCCACGGGAAGACATCGGGCACGCCACCGCTGCGGTCCTTGGGCGTCCGGCCAATCTCCGGCTGCAGACCCACAGCCTGGCTCCATTCGAGATCGGTGGGCAGTCGGTAGGCTTTCCCCTCCTTCTTGGAGAGCCAGGCACAGAAGGCTTTCGCGTCCTCCCAATTCACGCCACAGACCGGATGCCGGTCCGTCTGGGGAAATCCGGGCGACATCCACGAGTCCCCCTGTCGGGTCCACCGGTTGGTCGTCAGGGAATAGACGGCATTGGTGGCGGTGTACCCGGTCTCCTTGACGAACTGGGCGAAGTCCTGCCGTCGTGTCTCCCAGGTCGAGACCAGCACTTTGGTGCCGGGCAGGGCGACGAAGCGCATCCCGATCGAGTTGGTCCAGAGGCGCTTGGACGGTGCCGAGGCAGGGTCCGCCGAGTCCGCCGCCCTGGCTGAAACCCAGCCAAACAGAAGGCCCATCAGAAGGCTCCACGAAGTCATCGATCGCATGGTCATGGACTGACAATTCCGGACGTCCCCGATGCCTGCAACTGACAATCTCCGGCCGTCGAACCGAGAGCCAGGGTCCGGGGATCGAGGACCCGGGACGCAGCGCTCTCCATCCTCACTCGGTCCGGATCACACGCTGGATCCGGACCGGGGGTCTCAACGTCTGGCC